>NZ_JVIP01000039.1:0-78738 GCF_001076435.1 Corynebacterium sp. 401_CJEI | reverse complement strand
CAAAAAGTGTGTCTGACTTTCAGCATTACTGCTGATTAGGCTGGGTAAATCGGGCGGATATAAGCATCAAGACCTTATATCCGCCCGATTAGTGTTCAATCCACCGGAATGGCACCCGCATGTGCTAATCGGGGGTTGGTGTGCTTTCCGGGTGAGTAAAAACAGACCACGATGCCCGATATGCGCTGGGCAAATGAAGAAAAACGGAACCACTTCTAAAGGCACAACCAGGTGGCGATGCAAGGACCCGAACTGCGGCAGTTCCACGACACGAACCCGCACCGACCGCACGCAGACCCGCGACTTTAAAGCCTTCGTCTCTTATGCCACCTCCACAGCAACGTTGTCTGAACTCGCCCAGCAACAAGGGGTAAGCCGTTGGACACTTGACCGCCGATTCAAACCGTTCTGGCTCATCGACATCCCCAACGACGGTGACCCACAGCGCATCTACGACCAGATCTTCATCGACGGTACCTACACCGCCGCCGGATGCTTGCTCGTCGCAGCCAGCCACGACCACGTCATCGCATGGCACTGGACCAAACACGAAACCGCCCACGCCTACACGCAGCTACTCCGCAAAATCGCTGAGCCGCTCTGCGTCGTCCTCGACGGCGGACAAGGCGCACTTACTGCGATTAAAGCCTGCTGGCCGAACGCGATAATCCAACGATGCCTCGTCCATGCGCAACGCGTCATCCGCCGCTACACCACATCACGACCACGCACCGACGCCGGCAAAGCCATCTACGCCCTGGCGTTGAAACTGACCCGTATCACCACACTCGACCAGGCACGGGAGTGGACGCTGCGTCTGCACGACTTCGGACAGGTATTCAAAGCATTCCTCAACGAGAAAACGCCCGTGTCAAAAGAGCGCCGCACACTCAACAACCAGTGGGAATGGACCCATCTGCGAGTTCGCAAGGCATACAACTCCCTGCTGCACCTCTCACGGAAAGGATGGCTGTTTACCTACCTGCAGCCACCACCGAATGCGCTTGAGCCTCAACGCTGGGCTTCAACGACAAACAGTCTGGAAGGCGGCATCAACGCCGGGCTCAAACGCATCGCCGACGCGCATCGCGGCAGGTCCGGGGAACGCCAACGAAAAATGCTCGAGTGGTACCTGCACTCGAAAACGCAACTGCCTGACGACCCATTAAAGATCGCCAGGCAGTGCAATTTCGGCCAAGATCAACTCGCCAAAGTCAACGATCTTGTCGAAGAAGACCACAACAAAGCCGACCATGAAACAGGCCGACCAGCCTTCTACGACAACGCTATCCCAACCGAGTACGAACACTCGATAGGAATCAGAAAAGGCCCCATGAAGTAACAAACGGTGTGCCCGCCCCGCAACACGCCGAGCGGACACACTTTTTGCTACTTAACCCCCAGTCATCGGCGCTCTCCTTATCGGCGGAGGGTCAACGGCTGGGATTGATAGCAACCACTTTAATTGCGCTTCGTAATCGAGTCAATGCCTACAACCCCAGCTCCGCCCGCACCGCAGCCACAAACTCGCTGGTAGTCGCGGTTCCGCCGAGGTCTGGCGTCGCGGCAGTGCGTGTCGCGGCGTAGACGGCCTCGCGCAGCTTGGCAGCCGGCGCAAGTTCCGAGGTCGGATGCCCAAGATGCTCCGCGCACATTGCTGCAGAGAGCAAAAACGCAGCCGGGTTGGCGATGCCGCGCCCGGCAATGTCCGGTGCCGAACCATGCACGGGCTCGAAAACCGCAAAGTCGTCGCCAACATTCGCCGACGCCGCCAGCCCCAGCCCGCCAATCAGTCCTGCACCAATGTCACTGAGGATGTCGCCGATAAGGTTTTCCGCGATGATGACATCAAAGCGCGCCGGGTCGGTCACCAGCTGCATTGCCACGGCATCCGCATTGGCAAAATCGAATGCGACCTGCGAATACTCCTCCGCCACCTCTTCAACTGCCCCGCGAATCACACGCGCAGAGTCCCGCAGGATATTCGGCTTGTCCGCCACCGTCACCGTCGGCGTGGCCTCCGAATCGGGGTTTGCCGCCTGCCGCGCGAGAGCCAACTTGGCAGCCTGTCGCGCAAGGCGGTGCCACGCAAAGGACGTCGTCACGCGCAAAGAAACCGCAACTTCGCCACGCTTATCGACGGCGCGAGTCACCGTCGAGTCCTCCACTACCTCTGCCCACAGGTGGTGGTGCGGGGAGTCGGCCGGGGCGTCGTGAGGCGGGAGGAGATAGTCGTGACTGTAGAGGCCCTCGGTGTTTTCGCGGACGATGGTGAAATCGGCAGTCGCGCCGGGCAGGGTGACCGGGCGGATGTTGGCGAAGAGGTCGAGACGCTGGCGCAGCTGGAGAACAGGGGAGCGGTAAGTCAGGCCGGTACCGCGCAGATGCGGTGCTAGTTCTTCCTCGGCCTCGCGAGCGGGCTTGGAGGTAATCGCCGCGAGCAGAGCGGCATCGCTGCGCGCAAGTGTTTCCCAGGTTTCCTGTGGGACGGGATTGCCGTGCGCACACCACTGTGACCAGCCAATTTGTGCCTCTGTTAGCTCCCAGTGGGGGAAGACATCGGCGATGAGTCCTCGGCAGGCATCGGTGATTTCAGGGCCGATGCCGTCGCCGGGCAGGAGTGTGATGCGGCGCGGTGCCGCTTCTAAAGCAGTCGCAGGCTGGTCGGTTTCCATGGCTCTTAGCCTAGGACTGCGACGCCTGCGCGTGTGTGGTTTGGCCTACTTAGCGAAAGTAACCGGGATCTCGGTGATGTCCTCGAAGCCCTCGCTGTGGTCACCGAAGAGCTTCAGCACGCAGTCCTGCTGGGTGCAGTCCACGGCCTCGCCGGTGGGCACAACGCTGAGCTCGAAGTGTGCGGTGTTGTCGTCGGCGATGGTGGTGGTGCCGCCGGACTTCTTGGTAATCCACTGCTGCGACTGGGTGCCGGCACTGCGGTCACCGGTGCAGTCCGGGACGGGGTTGCCTGGAGCCTTCTCGGCGGCGCAGAGTGCGGCGTAGTAGCCGTAGTCGGGGTCGAGACCAGACAGGTCGACGGAGATGACATCGCCCTCGGAGAGGTCGTTGACCGGCTCGGCCTCCATGGTTACTTCGCCGGCGCTGGCGTCGGTTTCTTGATCTGCAGCCGAGCTGGTGGTTTCCGAGGCGTTGGTAGCATCCTGTGCGGCATCGTCCGCGTCATCTGTGCCACAGGCGGCGAGAAGTGGAAGTGCGGCGACGGCCGGAACAGCCAGGAAAGCCGCGCGACGCTGGAGTGTACGAGTAGTCATAGGAGGTAACGTCCTTCCGAAAAACTGTAGAAATTACTATCTTTATTTAAGGGTAGGCTAACCTAGAACTAAAAGATAGCCTAAGATTCTTTGGGTGAGTAGAGCAAAGTCCTTTCTAAGCTCTTTGTTACTAGTGTTAGTCGTTATTTAGTCAATCTTTTTGTCGTCTATCTCCGTGCAGCGTCAGCTCACAGAGGGGGAATATGTTCACCGTGCCTGCCTGTCGCGTTCGCAGCCTTGCCGGAACACTGCTGAGTGTTGTCCTAGTCGCAGGACTAGTCGCCTGTGGTTCCGATGATGCCGCGAGGGAGGGGGCATCGTCGTCAAGCGCTGGCGTGACGACGGTTCCGCGCGCCGACAACATTTCCGCTCACGGTGCCGCGCATGCGAACCTACCTTCGGAAAACCCCGAAGTGCTGCTGAAAGACCCGAAGCCGGCAGAAGATAAGGACTACCAGCGTATTCTCACGCTTGACCGGGCGGGAGCACTCAGCCGAGCGGTCTACACGCTTGGCCTCGGAGACCGTCTGGTGGGGCGCGACTCCACCTCCGATTTCCCGGCGGTAAAGGATCTGCCGAACCTCACCATTGGCGGACATGCAGTCAATGCTGAGTCGGTGATGAAGCTGAAGCCGGAGCTCATCATTACCGATGGCACAATCGGCCCCAGCCGCGTATTCGACACGTTTGAAAAAGCGGGGATCACCGTCGTCCATGTGTCGGACGAGCGCACTCCCGAGACCATCAACACGCTTATCGACGAGGTTGCGGGCGCAGTCGGCCTGGCTGACCAAGTTGGCCCGGTGAAGGAGCACCTGGACAAGGAGCTGGCGGCTGCGACCGAGTACGCGCAGGCCAAGGCCGATGGCCGCAAGATGATGATTCTCTACGTGCGCGGAACCGGTGTGGCCATGATTGCGGGACCGGATTCTGGTGGGCGTTCTCTGATCACTCGTCTCGGCGGTGTTGATGCCGGTGAGGGCGTGGGTATTGAAGGTGCGTTCACGCCGATTACGCCAGAGTCGCTCATCGCTGCGGCTCCAGACACCATCCTGGTTATGTCTGGTGGCCTGGAGTCCGTCGGCGGGATTGAAGGCTTGAAGGAAATCCCGGGTATCGCACAGACCCCGGCGGGCCAGAATGAGTCCGTTGTGGACGTGCCCGATTCGCAGCTGCTGTCCTTTGACTCGCAGTCGCCGCGTGCGATCCGCGCCATTGCGGATGCTCTCTACGGTGCTGACAAGACTGCGGGGAAGTGACTGGCTGAGCAATGCAGACAACCGCGAACAAAACTAGTCCGTTCAGACAGGCGGCCGTTTTCATTGGACTCGCCCTAGCGCTGGTGCTGGCAATAGGTTGGTCGGCCTCCGTAGGGCAGTTCGGCGCCACCATCGGCGAATCACTGAGCTCAATGGTGAGGCTAGTGTTCAATGGCGGTCTCGGTGATGCGCCAGAGCCCATCGATACTGTGCTGTGGCAGGTGCGACTGCCGCGCATCGCGCTGGCCTGCCTCGTTGGCGCGGGGCTAGCCCTCGCGGGTGTGGCGCTGCAAGCGGTGTTCGGCAACCCGCTTGCCGAACCCGGCCTCATCGGCGTTTCCTCCGGCGCCGCCGTCGGCGCTGCCACCGCCACAGTTTTGGGCACCGCCGCCGGGCTTTCCGGGGTGCTCGGCGGAGTGTTGAGTGTCTTCGCCAGCAGCTGGGCCATTGCGGTCTCAGCTTTTATCGGTGGTGCGGTGGCCACGGCTATTGTGGCCGCCAATGCGCACGGTGGCCGCGATATCGCCCGAATCATTCTGGTCGGTGTGGCTGTGAACTCCATCTGTGGTGGTCTGGTGTCGCTCCTGACATTCGTAGCCTCCACGGCTGCCCGCGACCGCATTGTGTTCTGGCAGATGGGCTCGTTTGCCAGCGCCACCTGGACGCAGGTTGTCATCATTACGCTGGTGACAGTTCCAGCCGTAATTGCCATGTGGGTCAGCTACCGCAAGCTGGACATTCTGAGTCTTGGTGAAGCGCAAGCCCGCCACCTGGGTATTAACGTCGTCACGCTGCGTCGCGCCATCATTTTTGGCACGTCCCTGGTCGTGGCGGCTGGCGTGGCATTTTCCGGCATCATCGTCTTCATCGGCCTGGTCGTGCCGCACGCTGCACGACTGCTGCTGGGACCAGCGCATCGCACGCTGATTCCCGCATGCATCCTCGGCGGCGCGCTGGCCACAACGCTGGCCGACCTTGCGGCCCGCACCATGATCACCGGTGCGGACCTGCCACTGGGAATGCTTACCTCGATTGTCGGTGGACCACTGTTCTTCTGGCTGCTCCTGCGTTCGAAGAGGGCGGTGCACTAATGGAAATTCACTCTGGCCTGGGCATTTCTGCCGAAAATGTCAGCATCACCCTGGACGGTCACCGCATCCTCAACGATATTTCCGTGGTCGCCGAGCCCGGAAAAGTCACCGCGCTGGTCGGCCCGAATGGTGCTGGAAAGTCGACACTCCTTGCAGCGCTTTCCGGCGACCATGAGCTGAGCGGCGGCGACGTCCGGATCGGCGAGCACTCCATTACCGAGCTCTCCATCGCCGACCTGGCCCGCTACCGCGCCGTCCTGGTACAGAGCCAAGAACTGTCCGTGCCATTCACCAGCCGCGAAGTCATCGACTTCGGACGCAACCCCTGGGGCTGCCCGAACGAAGAGCTGCTCGCGGAAGTCATCACTGAATGCGACGTCGCGCACCTTCTTGACCGGGAAGTCCCGACCCTCTCCGGCGGCGAGCGCGCCCGCGTCCACAGCGCGCGCGTGTTCTACCAGGACACTCCCGTCGTGCTTCTCGACGAACCGACCGCGGCCCTGGACCTCCACCATGCCGAAAAAATTATGGGAATGATGCGCGCCCGCGCGGCGGCGGGCAAAGCCGTGGTCGTGGTCCTGCACGATTTGTCCGCCGCAGCGGCGTATGCCGATCACGTTGTGGTGGTGGCGCAGGGGCGCGTCGTAAAGCAAGGCCCGCCTGCAGAAAACCTAGATGCACAGACCGTCAGCGAAGTCTACGGCATCGGTGTGGAAGTGCTTCAGGACTCCGCGGGCAACCCCGTGCTGGTGCCTCAGCGCGCGGGCCACAATCTCTCACCCCAGTCTCCGAACCTCACAGAGAAAGAAGAAAGCCATGGTTGAAAACACGATTAAAGAAGGTGACAAGCAGGCTGCTCAGCCCCTGGCAGAGCGACTCAAAGTGGAGACTGCGGGTGTCCACAGTGAAGCGGAGAACTCCGACTTCATGTCGAGGCTGCTTGCGGGTGAACTGAATGCGCAGGCGGCCATCGATCTAACTGGTCAGCTGTACTTTGTGTACGAAGCGTTGGAGCAGGCCGTGCGGTCCACTGCGGAGTCGCCGCAGGTCAGCGCGGTCTACGATGCACAGCTGGAGCGCCTGGAGGCTCTGGCGGCCGACCTTGAACATTTGGTGGGGCCTGATTGGCGGGAAAAGATCTCGCCAGTGGAGGCGACAAAGAACTACGTGGCCGAGCTTCGTGAAATCGAAAGCAACGGCAACGCCAACGCCGCATTGGCACACCATTACGTTCGCTACCTGGGCGATCTTTCTGGTGGTCAGGTGATTGCGTCCATGCTGGCCAAGCATTACGGCATCGGTGCGGAGGGAACCCGATTCTATGACTTCTCCGCGATCGGAAAAATTAAGCCCTACCGCGACGGCTACCGACAGAGACTGTCTGAGCTGGGCATTTCGGATGCCGACAAAGATGCCGTGGTTGACGAGGCGAAAAAGGCATTTCGTCTCAACCGGGCCATTTTCCACGACCTAGCTGGCGGCCTAGACGACGCAGTGGCGTAGGTCGCGGACTGGAGTGCTGTGACCGTGGCGGTGGGCGGTATGCGTTAGCCGATGTACACCACTGCGTTACGGCCGCCCGTGCACTTGATGTTGCTACCAGATGGGCGGCACCACATGTTGTAGGTCAGGCCAGTCGTTGGGCTGTAGGCCGTGATGGTGCCGGATTCCGCACCAGTGGAATTGCGATAGCGGACGTAGGCGCTGTGTACATTTCGAACGAACGGATCGCTCGTTGAGGACGTGCCCTTCCATGCGCTGGAGAGGTTGCCGCCAGCCAGGCCCGATGAGCGAGACGAGCCCGAATTACCGGATGAGCCACTCGAATCTTGAACAACCACGGTCTCAGTCTGTGTGACCGGTGGGTTGGGCTGGCTCGAAGCATCGGCAGCGGCCTGTGTAGTGGCAGCCGTCTGTGTGTCGGCCGCAGTTACCGAGTCATCTTTACTCAGGGTGACATAAAGTACCGCGCCAATCAGACCTAACAACACTACGCACAGCACTGAAATGAGCGCTATCATTGCGCCGGAAGTACCTGATCTTTGCTGCGGATACGCCGGGGCTGCGTAAGCGAAAGTTGGTGCCGGCTGCGCAGCGAATTGGGGCTGGGGCTGTGGTTGTGGTTGGGGTTGAGGTGCCTGGTTCGGGTACACGGGGCCGAAAGAACCGGTGGAAGGATTCGAATTGTAGTTGGGGTCTGAGCTGGGGAACTCGTTATGCGACATGCTGGACGTACCAATCACGAGGAGGAAGTGTTCCCCCTGTGATGAGCCCAACCCGCGTAGCGAATGGTGCTCCATCCCCTGGGGACACGGTTAACGGCTTTTATTGTATTACTGGGAAAACTGTAAAGCATGTTAGGAGACGCATGTCGTCCGCAAAATGCGGCCAGAACGGGTTTAGCTAGACCCGAAATGAGGTGGTGAGCTTCAAATGAGGTTGTGACCATCGAGAAACTGCCTAAGCTTATGTCAGTTTCGGCACTAATTTCTGCTTGTTTTTGTCATAAACCTAGTCAGTAACTTGTGAGCCGGCCCAAGACTCCGGGCTGCACATGCGAAACTGGGGTGCGCGTGAGACTTCACGGCCATTTTTCGGCCGTTTTGTTCATGCGCACCCCAGTTTGTTGCCGGGTGTAGCTGGTAGCTGCCTATTGGTTAGCTGCTTAGTGGCTACATCCCCAGGATTTCCTTGAGCTCGGCCTTAATCTGGTCGAGCCGCTCGGCCGCGGCCGCGTGCGGAATCGCGGCCGAAGCGAGCGGCAGCACGACTTCCAGGTAGCACTTCAGCTTCGGTTCCGTGCCGGAAGGCCGAGCAATGACGCGGTCGTTGGCCTCGGTGAGGATGAGAATGCCGTCGGTAGGCGGGATGTGATAGCTCTCGCCCTTGGCGTCGACCATGTCTAGGCCATCATTCATGTCCGTGACCTGCGTGACCTTCGATCCGGCGAGCTGCGCAGGTGGGTTGGCGCGCAGAGTGTCCATGCCCTTGGTAATCAGTGAGCGGTCTTCGACTCGGAAAGTCAGCGGGGCGGTCTTGTACAGACCGTGGGTGCTAGCGACAGTATCCAGCAAATCCTGAATACCAAGCCCCTGACCCTTCAGTCGCGCCACAGCATCGGCGACACGCACCGCCGCAGATACGCCGTCCTTGTCTCGAACGACTGCCGGGTCAGTGCAGTAGCCAATGGCCTCCTCGTAGCCGAAGACGAGCCCGTCCACACCAGCAATCCACTTAAAGCCAGTCAGTGTAGCGCGATAATTCAGTCCGTGACCTGCGGCAATCTTGTCCAGCAGGCGTGAGGACACAATCGAGTTAGCCATTGTGGCCGGGAACTCTGCGCCCTCATCATTGGTCACGGTCGCAATCCCACGGGCCTCGGCATCCGCAGCGATGACTTCACCCAGAAACGCACCGATATCGTCGCCGGAGAGCTGTCGCCAGCCGCCATCGACGCCGCTGTCCGGAATAGCTACCGAGCAGCGGTCCGCATCCGGATCAGCCGCGATGATGACATCCGCGTCTTCAGCACGTGCCAGCTCAAACGCAAGATCCAGCGCACCGGCTTCCTCCGGGTTCGGGAACGATACCGTCGGGAACTCCGGATCCGGCGCGAACTGCTTCTCGACCACGCTGACATTCGAGAAACCTGCCGCGTTCAGTGTGCGCACGATGGTCTCGCCGCCGACACCATGCATCGGGGTGAGAACAATCTTCGCTGCCTGCTTCTCTTCGCTTGACGACGTCGTTGCGGGCGCAGCCGCCCGTTTCACATAGGCGTCCAGTAGTTCAGGACCAACCTGCTCGACGGCATCGAAGTCACGCGGGACCTCATCAGCTGGTGGAGCAGCGGCGATGGCGTCCGCAATCTGCTTGTCATGGGGCGCGATGATCTGGACGCCTCGGCGGGAATCCGACTCCACCGCGCGGCCACCGAGGTAAACCTTGTAGCCGTTGTCCTTCGGTGGATTGTGGCTGGCCGTGACCATGATGCCGGCATCAGCATTGAGGTGGCGCACGGCAAAGGCGGTCACCGGTGTGGGCAGCTGCTGTGGCAGAGCCAGGGCCTTGCCACCGGCTGCGGCGACAACCGCGGCGGCATCTCGGTGAAAATCGGCGGAGCCGTGGCGGGCATCGCAACCAATGACCACGGTGAAGTCGTCGCCCACAATGTTCTTCAGATGCGCAACCAGGCCAGCGGTGGCACGGATGACCGTGGCACGGTTCATGCGGGACTGACCAGCTGCAACGACACCGCGAAGACCTGCAGTGCCGAATTCGAGTGGCCCGGCGAAACGGCTTTCCAGCTCGGCAATCGCATCGGGGTTGGCGGCCTTGGCTTCGTCGTAAAGCGAGGAGAGCTCGGCGGCGGTGGCCGAGTCCGGATCGTGGGCGATCCAATCGGTGATGGTGGCTTGTAGCTGTTCGGAGAGCATCGGGGTTCGCCTACTTCAGACCGTCGAGGACGGCGGCGGAGGAGGAAAGGCCCAGGCGAGAGGCGCCAGCGGCAATCATTTCCTCAGCGGCAGCGGCATCGCGGATACCGCCAGAGGCCTTGACGCCAAGGCGGTCGCCCACGGTTTCGCGCATGAGCTTCACAGCGTGAGCGGAAGCGCCGCCGGCCGGGTGGAAGCCTGTGGAGGTCTTTACGAAGTCTGCGCCTGCGGACTCGGAGGCCTTGCAAGCTGCGATGATTTCCTCGTCGGTCAGGGCGGCCGACTCGATGATGACCTTCAGGATCTTGTCCGGAATGGCGTCGCGAACAGCCTTGATTTCGGCCTCGAGGTCGTCGAAGCGGTGCTCCTTGGCGAAGGCGATGTTGATGACCATGTCGACTTCTTCAGCGCCATCGGCCACAGCGCGAGCGGCTTCAGCGGCCTTGATCTCGGCCTTTACCGCGCCGGAGGGGAAGCCGACGACAGTGGCGATGTGCAGGCCCTCAGGCACCTCGACTGGGAGCTGCGAGGGGGAGATGCAGATGGAGTAGGTGCCGAGCTTGCCGGCCTCGGCGATAAGAGCCTTGACCTGGTCAGAGGTGGCTTCTGGCTTAAGCAGGGTGTGGTCAATCATCTTGGCAACATCAGCGCGGGAAGTCATGGGAGAAATCAAGTCCTTTCGGAAATTTGGGAGAGAGCTTAAAAGTAGGGAGGTGGCGGGCTCGGGACGGGGAAGTGGCGCCGGCGCGAGCCCGTCAGAAATTTTCTAGGACACGCGATCGAGGATAATCTCGCGCTCGGCTGTCGGCGCGGTGTCGCCGATTTCAATGCCCGGCTCGATGGACTCGAGAGCGCGCTCGAACTTATCCGGAGTTTCAGTGTGCAGCGTGAGCAGCTTCTGGCCCTTGACCACCTTGTCTCCCGGCTTGGCGAAAATCTCAATACCGGCAGTGGCCTGCACCGGATCATCCTTACGAGCACGTCCCGCGCCCAAGCGCCAGGAACCAACGCCGAGAGCCAGTGCATCCAGCTTGGTCAGGTAACCGTCAGCCTGCGCAACCACATCGTGCGTGTGAGGTGCCACCGGCAACGCGGCATCCGGATCGCCGCCCTGAGCGCGGATCATCTTCTTCCACGAATCCATTGCGCGGCCGTCCTTCAGAGCCTGCTCCACGTCGGCATCGTGCACGCCGGCCAGCTCGAGCATGTTTCGGGCCAGTTCACAGGTCAGCTCCACGACGTCTGCGGGGCCGCCGCCGGCGAGAACCTCCACCGATTCGCGGACCTCGAGGGCGTTGCCGATGGTCAGGCCCAGCGGCGTGGACATGTCCGTCAGCAGCGCGCGGGTGTTCGCGCCCGCGTCGTTGCCCAGGTCAACCATGGTGCGGGCCAGTTCGCGGGCCTGATTCAGATCCTTCATGAAGGCGCCCGAACCGACCTTGACATCCAGCACCAAGCTGGAGGTGCCCTCCGCAATCTTCTTGGACATGATCGACGAGGCAATCAGTGGAATGCAGTCGACCGTCGAGGTGATGTCACGCAGCGCGTAAATCTTCTTATCCGCAGGTGCCAGACCCGCACCGGCTGCTGCGACGACCGCGCCGGAATCCTCCAGGATCTGCATCAAGCGGTCATTCGGAACATCAGCCTGCCAGCCCGGAATGGATTCCAGCTTGTCCAGGGTGCCGCCGGTGTGGCCGAGGCCGCGGCCGGACAGCTGCGGGACGGCCACGCCGTAGGAGGACACCAGTGGGCCCAGCGGCAGCGTGATCTTGTCACCGACACCACCGGTGGAGTGTTTGTCCGTGGTGGGCTTGCTCAGCGATGCGAAGCTCATGGTCTCGCCCGAGTCAATCATCGCCTGAGTCCAATCCACAATCTCGCGACGGTTCATGCCGCGGATGAAGATGGCCATGTTCAGCGCCGCCATCTGTTCATCGCCCACGACACCGCGAGTGTAGGCATCAATGACCCAGGAAATCTCTTCCGGACTGAGCTCACCGCCATCACGCTTTACCTTGATGACGTCAACTACATCGAACTTTTCAGCCATTGTTCGCTCCTTTTATAGGCGATTGTGCTTAGCGATATTGGTCTTGTGAACTCTGCTGATTCCGATTATCATCAGCACTAGAACAAATGTCAATAGGCAACTTTCCATTTGTACCCACATAAGTATGTTTGCATAAACACCTCGAACAGGCTCGGGGAGGGAGAGCACAATGTCCTACATTTCAGACGAAGAACTACTGGCTAAGGCCTACGCAGCCACGGAAAACTCGTACGTCCCCTATTCAGGTTTTCCGGTCGGTGCCGCACTTCTGCTTGACGACGGCACGGTGGTCACAGGCTGCAACGTGGAAAATGCGTCCTATGGGTTGACCAACTGCGCAGAGCGTACAGCCGTGTTCCGCATGGTCGCGGAGCACGGCGGCAACCATAAGATTGCGGCCTGTGCCATTGTCGGGCGAAAGGCGGCACCGTGCCACCCCTGTGGTGCCTGTCGGCAGGTCCTGCACGAATTTGGGTGCAAGCGTGTCATTGTGGAATCCGAGCGCCCGGAAAATGGTGGTTTAGGCGCTCCGGCCAGCATCGACTTCGAAAAAATTCTCCCTTACGCCTTTGGTCCCGAGGACCTGTAGGCATCATCACCACAGCCTCTTTTATCAAGAAAGAAGACCTTAGTCATGGATAGACTGCAAGGCTTACTGGGCATCATCCTCGTCATCGGATTTGCCATTGCTATCTCAAAGAACAGGAAAGCCATTAACTGGCGCACGCTCGGCGTTGGCCTGCTGCTGCAAGCGGTGTTCGCGCTGGTAGTGCTGAAGTGGGAACCCGGCTTCCAGGCGTTGAAGAGCGTCGCCGGTGCCATTGAGAAGATGATCGACTTTACAAATGAGGGCACCTCATTTGTCTTCGGTAATCTTTTCGACGGCACGGGGAAAAACTTCGTCTTCGTGCTCAACGTGCTGCCAGTGATCATCTTCCTGGGCGCAGTCCTCGGTGCCCTCTACTACCTGCGGGTAGTGCAGTACTTCGTTGAGTATGTCGGGTCCGCACTGAAGTTCATTATGGGAACCTCGAAGGTAGAGTCCGTCTTCGCTTCCACGGTGATTTTCCTCGGGCAGTCGGAGGCTCCGCTCGTCGTTAAGCCGTATATTCCGAAACTGACCAAGTCGGAGCTGTTCGCATGTATGTCGGGCGGTTTTGCTTCGGTGGCCGGATCGACGTTGATTGGTTACTCCCTGCTCGGTGCGCCATTGGAGTACCTGCTGGCGGCATCGGTAATGAACGCGCCGGGCTCGCTGCTGATTGCGAAGACTTTCTGGCCGGAGACGGAGGAATCCGATCTGGATGCGTCGGTGAAGGATGTCCGCGACACTGAGTCGAAGAACGTCATTGACGCGCTTGGATCGGGTGCGTTGGCCGGTGGTCGTATCGCTGTGGTTGTGGCATGTCTGTTGATTGCGTTCATCGCTGTGATTGCGATGCTGTCGGCCATGATTGGCGGCATCGGCGGCTGGTTCGGTCAGGAAAACTGGTCACTGGAGGGGCTGTTCGGCCTGATCTTCGCGCCGATTGCCTGGTTGATTGGTGTGCCGTGGGAGAACGCAGGGCTGGTCGGTAGCTTCATTGGTGAGAAGACGATTCTGAACGAGTTCGTCGGCTACACCTCGTTCTCGGAGCACGTCGACTCGCTGGATCCGAAGTCCATCATGTTGGCGACCTTCGCCCTGGCTGGCTTCGCCAACCTGTCTTCCATTGCAATTCAGATCGGTTCCTTCGGTGCGCTATCGCCGGAACGTCGCGGTGAGATTGCCAAGAACGGTCCGCTGGCGCTGATTGCGGGTCTGTGCACCAACCTGCTCAACGCTGCAATTGTGGGTGTGATTGCGCTATAGCTAGGTTCTGTGTGGTTAGTTACTGGCCCTGCTAGTCGATCCTCTTGAACGGATCGGTAGTAGGGTCAGTCTCAGCAGCAGGCTGCGAGGAAAAATCTTCAGTTGCTTCTGCTGGCATTTTATCCAGGCGGTCGAGTTCCTCAGTTCGGAATTCGGCCGCCTGCTTTTCTAGATTCTGATGGATTTTCTGCTCGCCCTCGGCGGCCGCGGTAGCTCTGGGTGGAAGCTGGATGTATCGCTCTGCGGGCAGGCCGGCGCGCAGTTGGCGCATCCTCTCAACCTCGGCATCCAGCTTGAAGCCGAAGACCACGACGACATTAATGCCCCAAAGTGCAGTCATGAGAGCAATGACGGCACCCATGGCGCCGTAGGGGTTTGAAGCCGCAAAGTTGAACAGGTAAAGCTGCAATGCCTTGCCAATAATCAGCGAGCTGATAATTGCCAGTGCCGAACCGGTACTGAGCCAGCGGAATTTGCGCATGCGCACATTCGGTGTGAAGTAGTACAGCGAGCCAATCAGAATCATCGACATGACGATAATGACCGGCCAGCGCAGCCAACTCCAGACGGAGATGCAGAAGTCAATGACCTGTCGCGTGGTCGATTCAATGCCCAACGGGCGGGCAACCGGTTCGACGATGGTGATAACTAGCTGGTCATTGACAATAATCGCAATAAGCAGCACCACCGTGCCAATGAGCAGCAATAGCGTAATGGCGACCATGAGCAGGTGGTAGCGAATAAGCGTGCGACCTTCGGAAACGCCATAGATGGAGTTACCCGTGCGCGAAAATGCGCGTGTGTAGGCCGACGACGAAATCAGCGCAAGAACAATACCGATAGTCAGTGCGACAAGACCGCCCGTGGCGGAGCCGATAATCGTTGAGATGACATTGCGAATCGGTTCGGCATACTCAGCCGGGATGTAGCTGCGGATGAAATCCTCGGTCAGTCGGTTGAGGTCTTCTGTATAGCCGGCCAGCATCAGCGTGGCAATTGAGTAAATCGCCAGCAGTGCAGGCGCGAAGGTCAACACAGTGTAGTAGGTCAACTTCGCGGCAGCGTCGAAACCGAGCTCCAAGAAAAACTCGATACCCGCACGCTTGAGAGCGTAGAGCGCTCCTTTCCATCCCACGGATGGCAATTTCTTCGCGGACTGAGCAAAAGATGCATCTGCCGACTCGTAGGCCTGAAGTGTGTGCTTGATCTGCTGTGCTGGTGACACCTAAAGAATCGTCCTCTCCGACCTGACAGCGGCTGCGGTACGTGTGCGACATATGCGCTGACATGCAGGCTCGCTTAAGTCTATCGGTCGAAGAGGGCAGAGGCGCTTCTCAGGCCCGGGTGTCAGTTCTTTGTACTGATGCGTCCCGAGACGGCTATTCCGTGGCAGAGGGAGGGGCAGGGCTAGACGGTGAGACTGGCGAGCCCGGTGAGTCCGATGAGTCCGATGAGTCCAGCGAAAGTAGGCGCTCGGCAGTGGCATCGTCAATGACCAAGTGAGTGGCCAACTTTGTTCGAAGGGCCACATCGATGGCCTCGGCCTTGTGTGCGCCACCGGCGACAAGTACCCGAGTGGGGATTCGGCGCAGGTCAGAGAGGCTGATACCTACCGTGCGGGCATCGACCTCTGGCAGCGCAATGCCACCGTCCGGGCGGTAGAAGCGTGAGCAGGCATCGCCCACTGCGCGCTCCACGAGTAAGTCCTTTTCGGTTGCCGACAGCTGCCCCAAGTTCAAGGCCAGCGAATCATGGTCGACTGCGCCGACAGTGAAAACGGCAATGTCCACCGTCCGGCCAAGCGCCAAAACGCTGGCGATGAACCGATCCTGTTCCACGATGCGCTTGGTCTCGACCGAATCGAAAATCACCGGCAGCGGCAATGTGCGGGCATAGGCGTGGAAAGCGTGGCAGAAACCGCCAATAGTGCGGATGTCGTTCGTGGACTTATCAGAGTGGCTCATTCCTCCCTTGAGCTGCACAATTTCCACGCCCGAGACATCCTTGGACTTCAATTGCGTGGATACGGAGTACATGGTTTTACCCCACGAAACACCGACGAGGGTACCGTCGACCACCAGCTCGTCGAGAAGCTCGGCGCCCACACGCCCCAACTCGCGGAGCAAGACTGCGTTGCCAGCGCGTGCCGGTTGCGCCAGGCGCACATCGTTGAGCTGGTAGCGATCCCGCATCTGCGTAGCGGTCTCTGAGGCTTCCTCGCGCGGATCGTGGATTTCAATGCGCACGTAACCGCGCTCACGGCCAAGGTTGAGCAGTTTAGAGACCGTTGGACGGGAAACCCCGAGTTCGGTTGCAACCTGAGACTGTGTGAGCCCCTCGCCGTAATAGAGTTTGACGGCGGTGAGTGCTTGGATGTCGCGAGTGTCCACAGCGGCCTCCTCCAGCAAGAGCACTTAGCAAGCGCACTTGTAACAGGAACCTCGCTTGGTTGGGCCCTGCCCGACTTGATCATCGGGAAAGCGTGCGCCTCACCTGTGATTTTAGTTCCACGTTTGCAAAAACAAAAAGTCAGCTTTTGCATTTGTAGTAAACGGTGAGGCGTTGGCTGTCCCCGGAGGCTGCGGAAGGCATCGGAGGGTAACGCAGCGCAGGTTGGGTTCCCGCAGCGCTACCAGATATTCACGCGCTCATTCGGCTCACGCCACATGCCGTCCCCCGCTGAAGTGGCGAAGGCCTCATGGAACTCATCGATGTTGCTGGCAATGACGTTGCAGCGGAACTCCGCTGGCGAGTGCGGGTCGATGGCAAGCAGCTGGCGTGCAAACTCCGGACGAATCTTGGAACGCCAGACCAGTGCCCACTGCTTGAACAGGTCACGGTAGGTCTCTGGGGTGTCCTCCAGCCCAAGTTCCTCTCCGCGGGCAGCGAGGAAACGTCGGAAAGCAACGACGGCAATACCGAGCCCGCCCAAGTCACCGATGTTCTCGCCCAGGGTGAAGCGACCGTTGACGCCGGGCAGGTCAGCACCCTCCTCGGCCTGCTCGCGCAGTGCCTGCGGCACCAGTCCCTCGTACTGATCCACCAGCGCGGCGGTCAGCTTCTCAAACGCTGCGCGATCCTCATCGGTCCACCACTGGTGAAGATTGCCGTGGCCATCATACTGCGAGCCCTGGTCATCGAAACCATGACCAATCTCATGGCCAATCACCGCACCGATGCCACCGAAGTTCTCCGCCGGGGAAGCGTCCGGTGAGAAGAACGGAGACTGCAAAATCGCAGCCGGGAACGTGATGTCATTGACCACTGGATTGTAGAAGGCATTGACCGTCTGCGGAGTGCCATGCCATTCATCGCGATTGGCCGGGGTGCCCAGCTTTGCCACCTCATAATCATGCGCAAAAGCGCTGGCAGCGCGAGCATTGTCCATCAGTGAATCCCCGAGCTCCATGGCCGAGTAGTCACGCCAACGCTCCGGGTAACCAATCTTGGCCTTAAACAGCGACAGCTTCTCCAGTGCCCGCTCCTGCGTCGCCTTCGTCATCCACGGCAGCTGCGAAATGCGCTCCCGGTACGCCGCCAGCAGGTAGTCCACCAGTTCCAGGACCTGCTCCTTGTACTCCGGAGGGAAATGCTTTTCCACATACAGCTTGCCGACGTCATGTCCAACCGCCCCGTCCGCAAAGGCAACACCACGCTTCCAGCGTGCACGCTGCTCGGTCGAACCCTGCAAGGTGCGGCCGTAGAAGTTAAAGCTCTCCGCAGAGAAGTCATCCGACAGGTAGGCGGCACGCTGGTGGAGGACGCGCCACAGTGCCCACAGGCGCAGATCTGCCAGGTCAGTGTCCTGCCACAGCTTGCTTAAGTGCTCGAAGTACGACGGCATCATCACCACGATGGTGTCGATGGCAGTCTGGTTCGTCTCATTGACACCGGTGGCCGCGAGCCACTCCGCGACCGGGAAGCCGGTGGGGAGGTCAGCAATGACCGTCTTGTTATAGGTCTTCAGTGCATCGCGGGTATCGACCACATTCCAGTGACCAGCGGCAATTCGCTTTTCAAAAGCCACGATGCGCGCCGCCGCAGCGGCCGGGTCCACCAACTCGAATGCAGCAAGCGCGGTGGAGAGGTCCCCCGCGCCGTCGTCATGCGAGGAGAGGAGCTTCAACATAGCGGCAACATGCTGTTCATAGGCAGCGAGGGTGTCGGCGTGACCCGGCTCGCGGTAGTAAGCCTCATCCGGGAGGCCGAGACCCGACTGCAACAGATAGAGAGCGTCCAGGTCCGAGCCAGAATCCTTCTCTACCCAGTACCCGAGCGCACCACCGACACCGAGACGGTCGAGGTGGCCGAGCGCCAACGCCAGCTCATGCGCGTTCTCGGCGGAGGCAATCATTTCTAGATCCTGCGCGAGAGGAGCTGCGCCGGCGTTATTAATAGCGGCTTCGTCCATAAAAGAGTTGTACAAGCGAGCGACGCGGGAATTCGGATCCGCATCGGCGGCAGTGGTGATGAGCTCGCGGACGTTTTCCTCCGCCTCATCCCTCAGCTTGTAAAAGGCGCCATCGATGGGGCGGTCAGCCGGGATGACGTGATTGCTAATCCACTCACCGTTGGTGGCCAAGTAGAGGTCATCCTGCGGGCGAGGAGTTGTTGAGAATTGGGGCGTTGCGGACTGGGTCTCAGTATTAGTGCTATTTGTCATGCCGCCAGTCTAGGGGCAAGGGCGGATTGAAGCTGTGACTGGAGGGGTGGAATAAGTTTAGGCTTACGAATGGGGCTGAAGTGGTTTAGGGGGTAAGGTGCAAACCATGAAATTTCTTCCACTTTCCGCGAACGCGGTGTTGAAGCGACGCCCGGGACGCGCCACTTTGGCAAGTATCGTGGCCGTTGCGCCGCTGACCTTGGGTGTTATTGCACCGGCAGACGCACAAACACAGGACGCATCTGCACACTCCAACCAGTCCGCTGCTGATTCCAAGGGGTCGCTCGACTTTTTGACTGTTCAGGAGTCGCAGGGCTCTGATGCCAACGGTTCCTCAACTGGTTCGGCTACCAGCGCATCGTCGAACCCGGCTCGCACCGGCTTCCACATGGGGCCGACTGGTGTGGACGTCTCCAAGTGGCAGCGCCCAGGTGGCGTCGCGCTGAAATGGAACGAGGTCGCAGCTAGCGGCCAGAAGTTCGCTTTCATCAAGGCCACCGACGGTGTCGAAGGTGACCAGAAGTACTTCCTCGAGGACTCCATCGCCGCCGCGAAGGCCGGTCTGTACGTGGGCAGCTACCACAAGGCACACCCGGATCGCTCCGCAACCGCGCAGGCTGACCAGTACGTAGAAGCACTGCAGCAGCGCGATGAACAAATCTCCACAGACAAGACACTACCGCCTGTGCTTGACATCGAGCTAGACAATGGCCTCAACCCAACCCAGCTGCAAAAGTGGACCAAGGACTTCCTCGAGCGCGTTGAGGAAAAGACCGGCGAAACCCCGATGATTTACACCTACCGTTGGTTCTGGCAGAACCCGATGGGTAACTCGACCGACTTCACCGACTACCCGCTGTGGCTCGCCGCCTACGAAGACAGCGCTCCGACCTCGCTGCCGGGCGGTTGGGAGAGCATGGCCTTCTGGCAGCGTTCCTCCACCGGCCGCGTCGATGGCATCCCGACCATCGTGGATGAGGATGTCTTCAACGGCACCGAAGCTGAGCTGCAGCAGCTGGCTGCTGCTCACTAGCAGTGTGTTGTGGGGCCTGGGGGCAGGCTAAAACTTCGTCCGCCCCGCACGCCACGCAATCAACGCAGGCAGGAGCTTGTCGACGTCGTCGACGACGATAAGCGCATCGAGAAGCTCCGGTCGCACAAACCCCGCATCCACAACTTTGCGCAGGAGCGCCAACAGGGGCTCCCAGAAGCCCGAAGGTCCCAGCAACGCCACTGGCTTGGCATGAATCCCCAGGTGCTGCTGGGTCCACACCTCGAAGAACTCTTCCAGTGTGCCCGCACCGCCGGGGAGTGCAACAAAAGCATCGCCGAGCTCATACATGCGCGACTTTCGATCGGCCATAGTCGCAACAGTTTCCAGGTGAGTCAGCCGCGGATGGGCAATTTCCTTCTTGACCAAGACCTCGGGGATGACACCTGTGACACTGCCGCCGTCGTCAAGCGCTGCGTTAGCAACCGTGCCCATAAGACCAATCGCCGCGCCACCGTAGACGAGCTCCACCCGATTTTCCGCGAGTGTCTGGCCGAGACGTTCGGCGGTGACGCGCCAGGCGGGATCGTTGCCGAAGCCGGAGCCGCAGAAAACAGTTAGTGACGACAGTGCGCGCTGTGGCTGTTCACGGCCAGCGGCAAGCTGCGGCAGCTCTTCGCGGAGCTTCGGCAGAGTAGTCTCGGCCAGCATAGGGGCGATTTTCCCGGTCGGCAGCCAGGGGTCGAGCCAGCGGACCTCTTCAATCTCGGCATGGGGCTGAACGTTTGCCAACTCGTCGGTGAACTCTCCGACATAGCGCACATGGTGGCCGACGACCTCGAAGCCCGCCTCGTTGGCGGCGGCTGCGCGGGCGATATTCCACGGACGCAACAGCGATAGCTCGATGTCCACGCCGAGCTCCTCGGAGACCTCGCGCGCGGCGGTGACCTCCGGGTTATCGACGGACTCACCCGGCTCGAACTTGCCGCCGGGCAGCATGAACGTATCCGTACCCCGCTTACGAACGCACAAAACCCGCCCCACCGGGTCAGTCACAACCATTGCGGCGACAACGATGGAACGGGTTTGTGCAGTCACTCGGGCTCCTTAGGTGAAGGAGGCACCGAGGCTCTTTCGCCTAGGGATCCTTCACAATCATCTTCCCGGGCGAGTATAGACCCGAGCGAGTGATATCTTCATACTCAATTTCGGCGACATCCGGCTTGACCTTGTCCTTATTCGGACGTGGCGAGAGCTTCTCGACGGAACCCCAGTCGCGGCGCCAGTCGTTCTTGAGGTAAGTCGGTACGGACGTAGCCTCATTCACAGCGTCGGAGAATCCGAGCGGACCACCGCCATCGACCGACTGCCAGACATCTGCACCGACGACCTTCAGGCCACGGTCCGGAGTGATGCGGTATTCCGGAAGCTCTGCGACACCTGCGTAGTGGTCGAACGGACGCTGGCACGGGAACTGGAAGGCAACCGGCCAGTCCGGGATAGTCGCAGTTTCCGGCGAAATGACATCAGTCATCGACTGCAGCTCGGCCAGGCGCGGCGGGGTCAGTGCCAGCCACTGATCCTCGGAGACGTCATTGTCCTCCGCGACCAGTCGCACAGCGGTCGCTCCCTCTGGGATCTCCTCGGTCAGGAAGCGCAGGTTACGCCAGGTCGGAGCAGGGCCGATATCAATCGGCTCCGACTCGGAGAGGACCTCGAAGCCATCCTCGTCGCCGCCCTTGCGACCGTACTCTGCCACCAGCTTGCGACCCTGCTGAGCCACACCGTTGATGTCGTGGTGGAAGATACGGCCGGCCGCCGATACGACGAGTAGCGGGTGGTCCTCGTCAATCTCAGGCAGCTGGAACCAGGAAGTTTCCAGGCTTGCAGGACGCTGAATGTCCTCGGAGTAGGAGCCAAGCACCGGCACCTTATCCGGATCCAAGCCAAATGGCAGCTCGACCTGCGAGCCGTTGACACCCTTGTCGGCGCGCTTGCCGCCGTCGGTGCCCGACGCGGAACCGCCCTCAACTGTGGCTTCCGGATCAGTAGATTGATCATCAGTGTCGGCAGTACTTGCCTGGCTCTGGCTGGTGTCCACAGCTTCGGCCTTCATATTAGACGGGACGCCGTTCGGGTCGAAGCCACGGTTCTTGCCGCCACCGCGCAGCGATTCCGCTAGCGGCTTGCCATCGACGGTATTCAGGAAGCCATCGTTCGGATCGGTTTCCATCAGCACATCGCTCGCCATATTACATGTCTGACCAGCCAAGGAGCGGATATTACCAGCGGCGACCGAGTATGCCGGGTACTGCGATACTGCGCCCTTGCCCAGCGAAGCCACCATGAACATCGTCACCAGCAGCGTCGTCACCGCAATCGGGGACGATGCAACTGCATTGATGCGGCGCGCGCGTGCCGACTTTTCCTGCGACTTCGGCTTGGTGCGGAACTCCTGGACGAAGTTCATTACGGCACCAGCCAGCAGCAGTAGCAAGGCCAGAGCCAATACTGCTGAACCCAGCTGGTGACCGCGCAACTGAATGGTCTTGTCGAACCACGGCACACCGTAGGACGACACATACCACCAGCCGTTAATGCCCATCAGTGAGAAAGCGAGGATGAAGGTGATACCACCGGCAAAGAACAGCTGGTTGCGCGGGTTACCTGCTACCCAATGGCTAATGGCCATGGCGGCAAGTGCTGCCAGGGAAGCCGCGATGCCCGCGTATACGCCGAAGTGGTGCGTCCACTTTGTCGGCGTGAAGGTCAGGAAGAACATGGTGCCGATGAACATGAACACCAGGCGTGCCGACGGGCCGGCCAGAGCCCCCGGAACGGTGCGGTGACGAAGCAGCGCGGCAATCGTGATGGTCAAGCACGCCAGTGCAATCAGAACCGGGAAACGACGTGGGAAGGCGCCGTCGACCGACTGCAGCACCAGCCAGTAGTAGCGGACGTACTCGTTGTACCAAGGCTCCGACGGGCCGATGATGCTGCGGACGCGAATGGACTCGCGGACCGTGGCCAAAGTCTGGTCGCCGAAGACACCGACCAAGATGGCGGTGCCCGCAGCCAGGAACGGTGCAATCTGCATCAGTGGGGCCTGCCAACCACCACCGAGAGCCTTATGGCGCTCAACGACAATGCGCACCAGCATCGGGATGCCTGCGAGCAGGGCAGCAACTGCCATTAGGCCCGTTGGGCCCGAGCCCAGTGCCAGCGTGGCGATAACCACTGCGACTGCAGCTGGCAGCAGGCGTCGAGTCAGAATTGCGCGCTCGATGAATACCCAGGTCAGCAGGGATCCCAGCGCAATGACCGGCTCCGGGCGCAGTCCGTTGTTGTACGGCAGCCAGAAGGCCAACAGCACACCAGCAGCAGACCAGTAGGCCACCCGGCGCTGGGCAATCTTGTCGCCGAGGCGCGGGATAACCATTCGGGAAATAATGAACCACACCAGCAGTGCGGACAGCAGCGCCGGTAGTCGCATCCACAGAGATGAGGTGGACACCTTCACCATCAGCGACAGCAGGTCGTAGTAAGGGCTGCCGAACGGTGACTCAGGAGCGCCGAACCAACGGTAGTAGTTCGCCATGTAGCCCGACTCGTCGGAGACGCGCGCCATGGTGAAGATGTAACCGTCATCGGAGGTGTTGCCACCGATGAAGTGCCAAACAACCAAAATCGTGCCGACCAGGATGTCCAGCGGAGTCGGCTTCAACGCACCGCGCTTGAACAGCGGAGTGAAAGGGGAACCGTCGATACGGTCAATGCGAGCCAACGCGACCAGGGAAGCCAGCGTCAGAAGCAGACCCAAGTACATGACGATGTACTTCACCACTGTCGGGTGTGAGGTGTAGCGGGAGTCGATGTTCATGTGGACATCGAGTCCATCGGCTACGGCCTTGGCCGCGTCACCGTCAGCGGGCAGGTCAGTGTAGATACCGGTGACCTGCGGACGGTAATCGCCGTGTGTGGTGGCGGTGAGCTTCTCACCATCTGAGTTCTTGGCGCCGTCGATGTTGACGGTGGTCTCATGCTCGTTTGAGCGGATCTCCAGGATCTTGCCCTTGTTGCTGGCAAGCTCCTTCTTATCCAGGCTCATCACCACGCTGTCGCGCAGAATGACGTCGAGGCCGTCCTTGCCCGAACGCACCATCAGGCCCCGTTTGGTCGGCTTATCCGCGGTCGGGGGGATAGTCGACAACAGGGTTGTCCGCTTGTCGGAGAGTTCATCCGTCAGCGACAGAGGCAGATCGATGCTCAGATCCAACGGTGCCTGCGCCATAAGCGGTGCATCCACTGAGTTCAGTGTGTCGCGCTGAGGCCAAGACACGGAGGACTGAGTATTCACGACCGGGAGGAACGGTGTGATGACAAAGCAAATGAAACCGACGATTCCAGCGATAATCGCTGTCCAACGAGTCAGTGTCGTAGGAGAGGGGCCGTCCATAGGCGGTCTCTCCACGCGGTCGATGGTCACTTCGGGTGAGCCGTCGACACTTTCTTTGATTTCTTTAGTTTCGGCAGTCACAAGGAAAGATACTACGGTAATTGGCGTTTTTCTTTGAGTTTGCAACGCGAAAGTTACATCACAGTTTCCACATTAGTAACAGGAATCACGTTTACAGCAGGGGATAGCCGCCCAATACCTACTTGCGAACCGCCACTACGAACGGGCCGACCTGGTTTAGCTCCCAGTGCTTCTCAAATGCAGAGCGGGCAAAATTCAGGCTCCGGAAGACCACATTCGGATCGTTCGGATAGATATCATCCGCGATGTCCAACGTCAGTGGAGCGGCATCCTCGCCATCAGGTGTCTCAACCTCGCCCCGCAGCACAATGGCATCCGGTCCGCGCCACGGCGTTTCATCCATGGCCTGTACGAGCTCATCGGGATCGCGAATCTCCGACCATTCCTCCAATGCCTGATTACGGCGGTCAAACTCACCCAGAGGGTTAGCGTAGTGGCTGGTCAGTGCCTGGAATCCATACCAGGGATAGAGTGCTTGGAAATTCTTCTCATCCGTCAGCACCACTGTCTGGGCCGGATCGAGCCCGGCCTCCTTCAGCGTTTGGTCCACCGCTGAGTACCACGCCCCGGCATTCGGTGGGAAGCGGTCCGCGCGCTCGCCGTTACCGTCGGTGTCGGTATGCGCCAAGTCGATGGCGCCATGCAACTTATTCGGAATCGACTGCGCGTAGCCAATGCCCGCCAGCAGCAAGACTGCCGCCATTACCGCGGAAACGCGCTTGGCAATGTGAGCTGGTGCCGCCTGCGGCCAATACTTCTCGATGCCGTTGAGACGGGCGTCGGCAAGCGCGACCACACCAGCCGCAATCAACATGAACGTAATCGGTGCGGTGAGGCGGAACCCCAGCAGCGTGCGTCCGAGCAGCGTCGCCACCATCGAGGCAACTACCCAGCCATAGAGCACCAGCGTGCCCAGGCCGAGCGCGCGGGCATCCGGCTCCGTGGCGCTGACCAGCATGCGCACGACGCCGATGAAACACAGCACACCGATTACGCTGGCGGCGAGCATCGGCAAAGGCAGCTGCGCGCCCTCCGGGGGCAGGTAGTGCGTCGCTGTCGCGCCCGAGCGCGGTGCCCCCGTCGCAACCGCCAGCATGTACGGACCCCACACCGTCGCCGCAATCAGCATCGACCCCACGCCCATAATGATCAGGCGCACTACGGGCATCCAAGAGCTTGACGACGTCCACGCGACCACGGCCAACACGACCACAATAAGCGCGCCTACGGCAGTGTAAAGAGTGTAGAAAGTCGCAGAAATACCCAGGAAGACGAGCACGCCAAACATGGCGGACCAGGCGCCGGTGAGACCGCGCCAGGCCATCACGGTCATCGCCGGAAGACCCATAGCAACGACTGCGGCGTAGGGCTCATCGGCGACAGTCGCCAGGGCGACCGCCGTGGTTGTCAGCGCAATGCCAGTGGCCACGGGCAGGGAGCCACTCAGGCGTTGCCACACCGGGACCAAAACACAGCCAGCAGCGGCGAGAGTAATCAACGCCCAGGGCTGGAAGACCTCCCAGCCGGCAATGCCAAGAATATTGGCCAGGCGTCCGCCCAGGAAGAACCAACCAGCTGGGTAGAAAGACGGGATGTCGATGTACGACATGTCGTGCAGGCCAGGCTCCGAGGCCATCCTGGTGAGGTATTCAGTGCGGAACTCCTGGTCGACAGACAGACCGTCTAACCACAGCCTGGTCGAGCCCATCAGTAGGCCGACGGCAGAGACCACCAAGATGGCCGGTGACATGTAAGCCATCAGATACGTCAACCACGTTAGCCACCGGGGGCGATTATCTTTGCCCTTGGTGGCGAAGAAAAACAGCAGGACGGTGGTGAGCGTCAGCGTGATGACAATCAGCGCTGTTGCGACCGCCCTGGTCAGCTGCGAGCCACCAAAGGCCGGCAGCGACAGGCGGTGGAACACAAACCAGGACGCTAGAGCGATAACCGAACCGCCCACAAGCGCTGCGAACAGGTAGGTCAGAGCAGCCTTGAGGGAGAGCTGGTCATCGTTGAAGATTTCGTAGCGATCTTCGTCAACCAGCTCACTGTAAGATCGTGCGCCCGTTGTGTTGGCGCTAGTGTTGTCGGCACCCGTGGTGTCAGCGCTCGAGGTTTCGGCCTGCTTGTCTACCATGCCCTCAAGTTTTGCACAGGAAGCGGACTCCGACGAACGGCGGAGCTAAAGGTGGGTACGTCAGCCCGTCAAGCCCCGCTGAGTTCTATCGAGTCCTTCGAAACCCGCTCTTAAATCGGCAGCTTCTTGAAGATCGGGCGCGGAATGTGCTTCAGCACCATCATCACCAGCTGGAATGCCGGCGGAGCCCAGACCAGGGTCTTACCGGCCTCGACGGACTTCACCGCGAGCTTGGCGACATCTTCCTTATTCACGGTTAGCGGAGCCTCGTCCACGTCAGCGGACATACGGGTACGGACCTGACCAGGGCGGATAACCAGGGTCTTGACGCCGTACTCCTCCAGGGCCTCGCCCAGGTTCAGGTAGAAACCATCCAGGCCGGCCTTGGTGGAACCGTAGACAAAGTTGGAGCGGCGCACGCGTTCACCAGCGACGGAGGACATGGCAATGAACTGGCCATGACCCTGCGCCTTGAACTTCTGACCAACCAGAACACCCATCGACATCGCGCCGGTGTAGTTGATGTTCGCAGCCAGGACGGCCTTGCGCTGGTTCTGCCATAGCTCCTCGGCGTCGCCAAGCATGCCGAACGCGACGATGCAGATGTCCACGTCGCCGTCGGCAAATGCCTTATCGACGACCTCCGGGTGGGAGTCGAAGTCCGTTGCGTCGAAGTCGAGGGTGACCACCTCGGAAGCGCCGGCGGCCTTCATCTTTTCAGCGGAGGCCTCGCGCAGCGGATCGTTCGGCAGGGAAGCCAGGATGACCTTGGCCGGGCCCTTCTTCAGGAACTCGGCGGTAATGGCCAGACCGATTTCACTAGTGCCGCCGAGCAGCAGGATGGACTGGGCAGCGCCTACAGCATTAATCATTGGGGCTTAAATCCTCTCGGTTCTTTTAGTGCAGTTCCAGTCGACGCGACATGTCAGAGGCGAAGACACCGTGCGGATCAATCTCATTGCGGGTGTCCAGCCAGCTCTGCATCTCGGGGTACATCTGGTGGAAGTTAGCGGCGGAAGTGCGCGACTCCTTGGCCAGATAGAGGCGGCCGCCGAACTCCATGACGCGCTTATCCAGATCATCGAGGAAGGCGCCGAGACCCGGTTTGATCGGGAAGTCCACGCAGACGTTCCAACCCGGCATCGGGTAGGACAGCGGGGCCTTGTTGCCGGGGCCAAAGAGCTTGAACACGTTGAGCGCGGAGTAGTGGCCGGAGCGCTGCATGTCCCGGATGATGTCCTTGAAAGGCTCGACGGCGTCGGTCGGCACCACGAACTGGTACTGCAGGAAGCCGTTGGAGCCGTAACCACGGTTCCACTCGCCGATGAGGTCCAGCGGCTGGTAGAACTGCGTGAGGTTTTTGACCTGGTTACGCGCCGGGGCTCCCATGAAGTAGTAGGCCTCACCGATAGCCATGAGGGAAAGCTTGTTCATGGTGAAGTTCGGGAAGATATCCGGAACCGTCATCAGCTGCGGAGCGTTGAACTTCAACGGATCCTTGGCCAGCTTCGGGGCGAATTCCTCCAGCTGCGCCAAGGTTGCGAGCGAACCGCGGGAAATAGTGGAGCGGCCCAGCTTTGGCTCCGGGGAGATGACGTCGAACCACGCGGAGGAATACGTGTAGTTGTGCTCCGAGCCATCGGAGTGGAATGCCACGGTCTCGTCGAGGTTATTCGTGCGGTCCGTATCGGCGATGAAGTAGGCCGTCTCGGTCTTGGTCATCTTGATCCGAGCGCGGACAATAATGCCGGTCAGGCCCATGCCGCCGACGGTTGCCCAGAACAGTTTGCCGTCCGGGTCGTCTGCAGAGCCCTCCGGCTCAAGGTGCAGGATACGGCCGTCAGCGACCAGCAGCTCCATCGACAGCACGTGGTTGCCGAAGGAACCTGCGGAGTGGTGGTTCTTACCGTGAATATCCGGACCAATGGCACCACCGATAGTGACCTGGCGAGTTCCCGGCAGCACCGGCACCCACAGGCCGTAGGGCAGTGCGGCCTTCATCAGCTGGTCCAGCGTGACACCGCCGTCGACATCAACAATCGCCGACTCCTGGTCAATGGAGTGGATCTTGTTGAGCTTCTGCATGTCGATGACCAGACCGCCCGAGTTCTGGGCGGGGTCGCCGTAAGAGCGGCCCATACCGCGGGCAATTACACCGCGGCGCAGGTGGGCAGGCTTGTCGGAGTTCTGGTCTGCGACAGCCTTGACGGCGTTAACGATTTCATCCAAGTCCGGCGTCGACAGCACCTGGGACTTAGCGGGGGCGGTACGACCCCAACCGGTCAGGGTCCTGGCTTCTGTGTGTACGGCTCCGTAGGCACCGTTCGAAGCATCGGTGCTGGACTTGCCGTTAGTGTTAGTGGACATCAAGGCTAGGCTACCCCTTTGCACCGGCTCCGTCGCCCGTGACGCTCCGAGGTGTTGGTCACGCTTGAGGTCGCGCACGGGCCGTCGGAAAGCAAGCGAAATATACGGAGAGACTATAGATCCATAATTTTTCGGATCTCTTCCGGCAGCATTTCCTGCGAGGTGATCTGCGGGCCGTCGTACGCCTCGAGTGCGCGGTAGACCTGTGCGCGTTCCTTGCTGTCGAGGATGGGCAGTTCCTCGGCGAACAGCATGACCATCTGGTTCGACAGCGGGGTGTTGGTGTACTCGGCGGCCATGTTGATGGTTTCACGCGGCTTCTTCTTGAAAAAGTCGAACATGCGATAAAGGCTACCCCGCGTGGGATCCGTCACTCGCGATACCATCAACCTCATGACTTCCACGCCTGCTGCTACTCCGCAGACCCTTGCCGTATGTAGTTCCACA
Source organism: Corynebacterium sp. 401_CJEI (assembly GCF_001076435.1). Lineage (NCBI taxonomy): Bacteria > Bacillati > Actinomycetota > Actinomycetes > Mycobacteriales > Corynebacteriaceae > Corynebacterium > Corynebacterium sp. 401_CJEI. The sequence goes on along the minus strand of NZ_JVIP01000039.1, from coordinate 49,633 downwards.
TCGCCCGTTGTCATTTGGCATGTGGAGCTCTCGCCGTCCTTTGCAGGCGAGAGGTTGTCGGGTGCATGGCTGGTGGATCCGCTTGACGACGGAGCCCTGGAGACCGCCACCAATCTGCTCACCGGTTGCTTTGTTGCGTCTGTGACCGCGGGCGATGGTGACGGTGACGCTGCGGCAGAGAGTGCAGAGAGCGCTGAGGGGGCGGACCTGCTATCGCATGCGATTGAACAGGCAGGGGCCACGGTGGTGGACCTGCCGGCATCGGTGGCTGGCATTCGTGACCACATCGGACAGCTGCGCGCCGCCGCGAAGGAAGAGAAGGCCAAGCCCGGCAAGGGAAATCTGACGGAGCCGCGGTTCCCCAAGGTCAACGACGTAGAGGTGATTGATTTTCCGCATGTAGGCGAAGAAGTCGCAGGGCCGGTGCTGGGGCTTGCCCGCGGGGTAGAAGAGCTGGTGGCGCAGTGGACCGCGGTGGAGTCGCAGCGCCTGCGTCGCAAGTACTTGGTAGAGCCGTGGGGTGCGGAGCCGCGCCAGATTCCGCTGGTAAAAACGCGCGCATTGTAGCGAGTTTTTGCCATCCAGGCCACATTGTTTTTCCTGCGTACGCTGTGAGGTATGGCAGCACAGACCGATAACGTAGTCGCCTTCCCAGGCGTTCGCGTGGCCACGGAACCGGCCACGCTCATTATCGGTGCCTCTTTAGAGGAAGAACCGTGCAGTGCCCACCGCGTCTTCGGGGTCAATGACCAGATGGATCTGCGAAGCCTGTCCCGCGTGTTAGCGGTCATCTTTGGGTGGGGCGAGGAAAGCGTGCCGACGAAGTTCCATTTGCCCGGCTCTGCGGTGGAGTCTGCGGCGCAGCTGGTGACTGGCGGCAGACCCGCAGCGGTCGGAGTCGTCGATGTTCCCCTGTCCACCACAGTTGCCGAGGTGCTGCAAAGTCCCGGCGATACCCTTATCTGGCAGTGGGGCTTGTGGGAACATACCTTGCAGGTCAGAGAAGCTTTTGCCCGCGATGAGGCCACCCCGGATGCCCTGTGTATCGGTGGCTCGGGCTCTATCCGCGCACTGGGAGATGTGGACGCGGAGGAGCCGGTAGATATTGCCGCAATCAATAGGGAATTGACCGGACGGGACTCTATTCAAAATACGTTGGCCACCGCTCGTGCTGATGTGGTGGACATCATCGAGCGGTCGGGGGTGTTTGAATTCGTGCCCCTGTTACAGGCTCTGGACCTGCAGAGGTCGGAATCAACCGCGCTGGAATTGACCGGGGAGGCGGGGGAGAGCGTCGTTAAGCGATTGCGCGCATTGCCTATAGAGGACGCCGAGAAAGACCCGGCCGGGCACGATGCGGCGTTGGTGGAGCTGCTGTGTTTGGCGGCGCTGACCTCGGATGAGCTACGGCATGATGTGGCGGCGCATGTCATGGAGCGCCTCGGCTGGGAGAGCGACGAGGGCATCCCGCTATCCGGCGAGGACGTGGAGGAATTGGCAGCGGCTAGCTGGGCGGAGATGAGCGCGCTGGGGCTAGCTGGGGAGGATACGCTCTCGCCGGTGGAGCGGCTGGATCTACTGCGTGAGGCGCTGCGACGTTAGATTTTTCTCCTCTTTATTGCCTGTTTATGTTCGCGCTGGCTGTTTGTTAGCTGGCCGGTGGCCTAGAATTCCTAGGCGTGTCAGCGAATGAAACAGCAAATGAAAACCCGAACCGCGACAACGGCAAGCTCGGAAACGGCTCCCACGAAAACGGATTTGTCGTAGAGGACTCGGCCGCAGTGCCAATGGCGACGGAGACCAAGGACGAGCACGGACTGAAAGTGCAGATGATGCGCTTTATCATCTCCGGCGTCATCGCGGCGGTGGTGGACTTCGGCCTGACGTTCATCATGCTCAACGCCTTCGGGGCGACCAACTTCTGGGGTAAGACGGTCGGCTGGGTTTTCGGCACGATTACGGCGTACATCATTAACAGCCGCTGGACCTTCAAGTCGAAGTCCTCGGCGAAGAAGGTGCTGGCAGTTGCGGTGCTGTACTTGATTACTTACGCCACACAGGTCGGCATCTTTAATGTGTTGCAGCCCTGGCTTGTCGAGGCCTGGGATTGGAACGCGCAGTGGGCACAGTTCGGCGCATTCGTCGTCGCACAGGGCGTTGCGACGGTAATTAACTTCATCATTCAGCGTGTATTCATCTTCCGTGTGAAATAGCGCGATACGCTGGGGGACGTGACTTCGACTGCTTCTAATAAGGAATCCACTCAGCTGACCGCCGAAACCGATGTTGACATGCTGACTATTCAGCGCGTGCTGTTTGCTCCGCCCGCAGACTGGGTGGAGCCGGATTTGTACTACCGAGTCGAAGGCGTTGGCGCCTACGACAGCTCGGTGCAGGCCACCCGTAACTCGATCACGCTCGGTCGCCACACCGTGGTGCGCACTGACACCTACTTCGGTCGCTTCCGAGCTTCTTACTGGCAGCGCTGGACCTCAATTAAGCAGGTCGAAATCCGTGCGCGCGTGGTCGGTTCCGCGCGTGTGCTGGCCTACACCGAAGATATTGGGGGCCACCTCCGCTTGGAGGACTCCTGGGCAGCGGGCGGCTCGGATGCCGACGGCAACTGGACCGGTGAGCACTCGCCGATGTCAGGTTCTGCCAATGAAGAGGTGCGTCTGACCGTCCCGCTGGACCGCTTCGCCGATGGCGGTGCCATTCACCTGCGCTTCGACACCGAGGACGCAGGCGCAAAGATTTCCGATGTCCGCTATGTTGTGCCCAAGTCGGCTATCAAGCGCGATATTCCGACTGACCTGGTCATTTGTTCCTACAACCGACCGGTTGACTGTGCTCGAACCGTCGCCACGCTGGCTGAGGACCTGCCAGCCCTTGAGCGCGTTCGCACCATCCGCGTCGTTGACCAGGGCGAACAGCACCCGGCCGACGAAGCCGACTTCATCCAGGCCAAGGAGATCCTCGGCGAGCGCCTGAACGTTGTCCACCAGCCGAACCTCGGCGGCGCCGGCGGTTTCTCCCGCGGCATGCGCGACGCCACCGCTGCGGGCGACTGCATGGTTCTGCTTACCGACGACGACATCCGCCCCGAGCCCGAAACCACCCTGCGCCTATCCGCCCTGGCCGTATGCGCGGAAAAGCCGATGCTGCTCGGTGCGCAGATGCTCTTCCTGTTCAACCCGACCAGCCTCTTCCGCACCGGCGAGACGTACAACTGGAAGGCGCTGACGGTCGAGGAGAACGACCCCAAGTTCGGTTATGCCGACGTGGACGTGCGCAAGTACCACCAGCTGCGTCGCCTGGGCGTTGACTACAACGCCTGGTGGACCTGCCTGGTGCCGTCCGAGGTCATTAAGAAGATTGGTCTGGCGCTGCCGCTGTTCTTCCAGTACGACGACATCGACTACGGTTTCCGCGCCGCCAAGGCCGGTTACCCGACTGACACCATTCCGGGCGCAGCCGTCTGGCACGCCGATTTCTACTGGAAGGACATCGAAAACGCCGCCCAGTACTTCGGCCTGCGCAACTCCCTCATCGCCGCCACCATGCACGGCGATGTCACCGCAAAGGACATGGTCAACGTCGCTTCACGACGAATCCTCTCGAACCTAGTCTCTATGCGCTACGGTCTGGCCTGGACGCAGATGGAAGCTGTTCGTGACCTGCTGCGTGGACCGGAGGTGCTGAAGAACGCATCGCAGGGCGACTTCGCTCGCATTTCCGCTGGTCGAAAGAACTTCCCGGAGACCGAGCTGCTGCCGATGCACGAGATGCCGGGTGGTCTGACCCCAGTTCGCCCGCCGTCACACGAGATCTCCAGCGAAAATAAGACGATGGCAAAGCGTTTGGCTTATACGCAGATGGGTAAGAAGCGCCCGGGACCGGTGGCTGTGGCCTTCGAGGACTCCTTCTGGTGGCACATTTCCACCTTCGACGATGTCTGGGTTACCGATGCTTCCCAGAATGGAGTGCGTCACCTGGTCCGCGACCTGGATAAGGAAAAGTCCATGCGCGCCGAGACCATCAGCCTCATGCGCGAACTGTCCTCCAAGTGGGACGACCTTGCAAAGCAGTGGCGGGCCGCCGTGCCATCTTTGACCAGCGAAGACAACTGGGAAAAGTTCTTCCAGGGCGAGTAGTTCTTCAATCATGACCACGCACACACCCACGCCTTCGACTAGCTCAGGTGACAAAACCCGCAAACAGCTCATCACCATCTTGGTGCTGCTGGTGTTGATTATCCTTGCGATGGTCGTGTTCCTAATAACCAAGATTTCCGGGGATCGAGGTGGCGATTCGGCGGCTGCCGAGGGCAGTGCGTCGTCGTCAAGCGAAAATGGCGATGCGAAGGTGCAGGCGCAGGCGGAGAAGGCCGTCGTTGTGTACAAGCAGGTGCTGGCGAACCCGGCGCCACTGCAGACTTTTGTCGGAGAAGTTAGCCCCGGTCGGGCGATGAAATATGCGCTCGTGCATCTTGATGATGGGTGCGTGCCCGAGCTGGTGCTCAACTATGGCACAAGTGCGATGAGCGCCGAAATTGATGCGATTGGTGTCTACGGCGTTGACGAGAATGGCCAGGAAATTCAGTTTCAGAATTCCTATCATGACGGCGCGGCTTCTGCGGGCGGTGTACGTCGCGCTCTTCAGCGAGCAACTGGGCAGCCGGGTATGTTCTCGTTTTCTGCAGAGAGAGGCGGACGTAATCAGGAAGATTTGCTGGTGACGCGCCAGGGCAATGAGCTGGTGGAAACGCCTGCGAATCCGGGTGCCGGGGAGTTCGAGCAGTTTAACTGGATTCCGGCTGACAACCTGGATGTCGTCGAGGCCATTGCTGCTGGTAATGACTGCGCGCCGGGCTCGGACTCGGGCTCGAATGGTGCTGGCGCTGATGGTGGTAACGGTGGCAACGGTGGCAACGGTGGCCCGAATCCGACGGCGGGGCGGTCGGCTTCGGGGTCGGGGTCTGGTTCGGGTTCTAGTTCTTCGTCAAGCACGTCTGGAACCAATTCGATTACGGGAACCGTGAAGGTTTTCCAGACCAAGGCAGATGTTCTAGCCTATGAGCAGCGCCAGGATCCTAACCCCGGTTCACCGGACAGGGGACCTTACGCAATCTTGATTCTGGACCAGCCGACCGAAGTTACTGCACAGCTGTCGGGGCAAAACGGACCGGAGACGCGCACGATTGAACAGGCGATCGTCAATCCGGCACTGCACAGAGATGGCGAGCGCGCCACTATTACCTTTTCGGATGATGAATACTATTGGCCCTCTGATCCCGGAGTTCCTTTTGGTATCCGTCTCGAGGATGCACCAAGAGGTTAACGTTTGACAGTTATCCACAGCCGCCAAATTGTCCACAGAAACGGGCAATTCGGCGGCTTTTCTGCTGCCAATTTCCGCGGGGTCGACCATAACTAAAGGCACTAATTCCAATGCGTGAATTCCTGTAGCCCACCTCGGGGAGCGTGCCTAAACCAATGCCTAACTGGACTTACGATTCCGATGGCCTCATCCACGCGGCTTCGCAGAAACAAATCAAGCATCCTTGTGAATATGTCAGTGCCAAGTCAGAGCTGGATAATCTGCACGGGCACGTCGGAAGCGCAAATATTCGAGATGGATCCCTGCTCAGACTGGCGTACGGCACCTACATCGAGTGCTCTCGCTGGAATGCGCTGTCAGCATTCGAACGTTTTCAACTACAGATAAAGGCACTGGTCAAGCCAGGTTCCGGGACAATCATTACGGGCGAAGCAGCCGCTGCGTTGCATGGCATCCCGTTGCTTGTTCGAAATGCCACAATCGCGCTTGCCAATTCCGGCCTGCGCCGACCTGGCGGCGGATTGCGCCATGTCAGTGGCAGAATCCTCGAACAAGACATCGTTCGCATTGGTGGGCGCTGCGTTACAGATGTGCCGAAAACCGTCATCGATATCTGCCGCACCGCCGAGTCCGAAAACGGGCCAATCATCGTTGACACCGCACTGCGACAGTGGTGTGACCTCGAAGAACTGCACACCGTCCTCACAAATTACCCACGTTCGCCGGGGACCCGTCGCGCCCGCGAGCTACTTCGAACTGCCAGCGAACACAGCGAAACCATCGGTGAGTCGATCACAAAGAAATGCATAATCGACTCAGGAATTGCCACGCTTTACGACGAAAAATGCGTGCTCATGCAGCAAGTCGAGTTCTATGACAGTGAAGGATTCATTGGGCGCGTCGATTTTTATGTGCCTCATCTGAATTTGATCATTGAGTTCGATGGGCTGACTAAGTATTCCGGTGGCGGGGTAGCAGCCACGGAAACTGTACTTCTGAAAGAGCAAGCTCGCGAGAAGCGTCTGAGGAACCTCCACTTAGATGTACTCCGCTTCCAATGGGCGCAGGTCATTAATGGGGACTGCGTGGAGGTCTTGCGACAGTTTGCTATTCGGCAGAGGCAGCGCATTCAGGCAGGTGGGTTGGTATTTTCGTCCGAAGTTGGGCGTTTTCGTCAAGCCACTGTCCCGTATAAAGATCGGCAGCTCCGTGATTCCAGAATCCAGGAGCGTAAGCAGCGTTTGCAGCTTCTGGAAAATGCACCGGCCTCGCGCGACTCAGGCTAAGTTCAGCTGCTGACCTATTGCAATTGTGCTCACCGGACTTGGAACGATTTCGAGCGGACTGGCTCGGATTTCCAGCGACTTATGGCCAACTTTCCGCCACTTGTCGATGACTTTTCAGGACTTATGGCCACGCTGTTGGCCTGGCCCGCGCACTTATCGTAGGACTATTCACTTATGCGCAGGCTGTAGCGCATCGATGAGTGAATACCTCATCGATATGTCAGTGGAGGAGAAGGGAACCAGGGGTTAGGTAACACTTTTGCGCACTGAGCACTCGAAATGCGGACTACACGACCCGGGCGAGATCAAATATGCAGGCCAGCGCCACAGCCTCAGCCCCACCAGCCGCAACGCCAGCCCGAACTACTTCGACTTTGGATCGAAGCGCTCGAAGTTCTCCGCGCGCCCCTGCTTCAGTAGCTTGAACCAGCGGTAGAAGCCGCGGACATCGCGGCGCTGGACCAGGAAGAACCAGCCGAAGCGCAGGAACTCCTGCGGCATGAGCTTGCGCATGCCAGGCTGGCTCATCAGGTAGCCACGGTTGCGGTAGGTGAAGTAGCGCTTGAAGTCATTGGTCGGGTACTGCGTGTGCATTTTGCCGCCGAGAATGGGCACAAATTCACCCGAACCGGAGGGGTGCAGGTAGGCCGTCGTCAAGCATGTGCCGAACCGGAGGCCGGAGCGGACCAGGCGGCGGTGGAATTCGACCTCGTCGCCGCGGATGAATAGGCGGTAGTCGGGAACGCCGAGCTGTTCCAGCGAGCGGGCGCTAAACAGTGCGCCGTTAAACAGGGATGCGATGCCGGGCAGGAGGTCGTGGTTGCCGTCGATGGTTTCGAGGTCGCTAGGCAGTTCGAGTCCGGTCGCAGCCTTCTGATCTGCGAAATTGGTGAACCATCTCCGCCCCTCAGAGTCGTTCACTGCCGGGAGTTTGGGGTTGATTCCGCTTTCGAAAAGCTCCTCGCGATGACGACGCCACACCAGCCCGCGGCGCAGGGGGAATGCCAGCTTGTTCGGAGCCTTAATATCGCAGACCACCGGCGAGACAGCGTCGAGCTGGTGGCGTCGCGCGCAGCTGTGCAGCGCCTTCAGCACGTAGGAGTCCTCCGGGCGCCCGTCGTCATCGGCGCACCAAATCCACTCCGCGCCGAGCGACAGCGCAGTCAGCATGCCCAGTGCGAAACCACCAGCGCCGCCCAGGTTCGTCTTGGAACCGACGTAGTGAATCTCCGGCGCCGATCCGCTTTCCGACGACTGCTGCGCCGCCACCTGCTCGGCGAGTTCCTTGACCTTCGGGTCGTTGCCGTTGTCGACGATGATGAGCCACTTCGGCATGTGGGTCTGGCTGGCAACGATGGGAAGCGATTGGCGCAGGTCCTCGATGCGGTTGTGAGTCACCACGATTGCGGCCGTTGCTGCCTCATCGTGATTTGGGTGGTCAGCCGAGTTTTCGCTCACTTCGTTCTCCATCGGGGACGTACCGTTTATTACTGTTTTTATTGCTGTCTATCTTGCCATGTTGCTCCGGGTGAGCAATTCCAAGCATCCGTGCCGCCCGCCAGCCGCCGGCCGGCTGCCCGCGAGCCGCTCGCTCGGCCACGATGGGGGAACCGCGCCCGGACTCCCGGCGAAGCTGCTACCGTCGCTGCGCGAGCACGCGGCGCACCTGGTCGGCGGCCTCTTTACCTTCGTAGGCTTCGACCACTTCGTCGACAAGCCCTGCCTGTCGAACCGTACCGTGATCAATCCACAGTGCCGTGTCACACAGCTGCGCCAGGAATTCATTCGAGTGCGACGCAAACACCAGCAGACCGGAGCGGTCGACCAATTCGGTCAACTTCGTCCGGGCCTTCGCCATGAATGCGGCGTCGACGGCTCCGATGCCTTCGTCGAGAAGCAGGATCTCCGGCTCAATGGACGTGACCACACCGAGCGCCAAACGCACGCGCATACCGGTGGAGTAAGTGCGCAATGGCATGTGCAGGTAATCGCCGAGTTCGGTGAATTCTGCGATTTCGTCGAGCTTGGATTTCATCTGCTTGCGCGTCTGCCCCAGGAACAGGCCACGGATGATGATGTTTTCCAGGCCGGAGATCTCCGGGTCCATGCCGACACCGAGGTCGAACACCGGCGCCACACGCCCGCGCACATCGGCGGCACCGCGCGTGGGCTCATAGATTCCCGACAGTAGTCGCAGCAGCGTGGACTTACCCGCTCCGTTGTGGCCTACCAAGCCGACGCGGTCGCCCTCGCGCAGATGGATGTTGATGTCCTTCAGCGCCTCAATGACCACGACATTGGAGTCATTGCGGCCAATCGCACCACCCGCGGCGCCGAGGAACGCCTTCTTCATCGACCGCGATTTGGCGTCGAAAATGGGGAAGTCAACGCACGCGTTGTAAGTATCAATGCTGACCATGCTTATCCCTTGCTAGTTCTATTCGCTTTACGACGGCCTTTGCGGCCTAAACCCAGTAGCTCACGCGGGAGCGCCACAGGCGCATGGCCCCGAGTGCCAGCAACAGGCCAACTGCGGTGCAGGCGAGGACGATCCACCAGTGGTAGGTATCCACCGGCTGGCCGGTCAGTGGGGCGCGGATGATTTCCAGGTAGTGGAACAGGGGATTGATCTCTGCGATGCGTGCGCGTTCGGCGACGGCACCGCCCTGTTCCTCCAGTGTCTTGGTGGTCCACACAATCGGAGTCATGTAAAACACCAGCTGAATTAGGGAATCCAGCAGTGGTGCCACGTCGCGGTAGCGCGTAGCGATGATGCCGAAGAACATCGTCACCCACACACCGTTGACCACCAGCAGCGCCATCGCGGGGATGACCAGGAAGAAGTTCCAGCCCAAATCCGGACGGAAGACCAGCACGAGAATCAGCCAAATCACCATGTTGTGGGCCAGGAAAAGCAACTGACGCCACACCAGCCTGTAGACGTGAACACTCAGCGCACTGGGCAACTGTTTGATGAGGCCTTCGTTTTCAATGAAGACGGTTGCGCCCTCGCGCACGCAGCCGGAGATGAAGCCCCAGATAATCAGACCAACGGTCACGTGCGGCAGGAAGAATGCCAGGTCCTGCTGGAACAGCAGCGAGTACAGCAGGCCGAGAGCCAGGGCCATCGCGCCGGTGGCAATGGTGATCCACAGCGGGCCAAGCGTGGAGCGACGGTACCGCTGCTTGATGTCCTGCCAGCCCAGTTGCAGCCACAGTTCGCGCTGGCCAAAGCCGGTAGCCAGATCCCGCCAGGCAGCGCCCATGGTACGGGAACGCGACTTGAAAGCCGGTGCCTCACCCGTTGCGTCAACCATTCGCGCAATGTCGCGACGGAGAGTTTCCTCCGTGCGGATAGCGGAGCCATTGCGCACAGTATTGGCCGACTGGTCGGCTGCAGCTGCGGATTGGCGATCATTTTCTGCGTTAGTCACGTCTCCAAAATACTAGCTAGGGCGGTTTAGATTGAATACCGACGGCACTGGGCGAGCCATTATTCCATGTCGTGACAGCGAACAACGGTCGCGTGGGACGGTCGTCATTGGTGGTGACGTGGTGCTTCTGAGGCTGTTTCCACGGTTGGTTATGTGACTGGTTATGTGACCCTGGAAAACTTACATACAATCGCCGCTGTAACTGCTTTATGGCATGCAGCTGGTGCATATGGTTCACGCATCGGGAGTGCTTGCGCATGGATACAGGCAGGAAAAGTTCGGCCAATTTTAAGCAACTGCTAAAAAGGGATAAAGATTATCCTATATGGGGTTGCTTCGATAGAATTGGCTCCAACTAAGATGTGCAAGCGATACACGGTTCGGGGCATGGATGCTCGATTCGTGGGTGATTGCACAGTTAACTCTGAAATAGATATCGCAGCTTGAATTCGAAACCGGGAAAGGGTTTTCATGGCCTTCGATGTGCCGACAACCAGGGGTGCTTACTCGTCGCTTTCCGACGGGTGGACATACCTCAATGCGGGTCAACGCACCCAGGTACCCGAGCGTGTCCAGGCTGCGATGATTTCTGCATTTCGCAATGCGCAGAAGTCCCTTCCTGGTGAGACTGGGGCGGGGGCTCATGGCCAGTCGCGCAGCTCGGGCGTTCCCGCTGCAGCGGAACTAACCGCCAGTGCGCGCCGGGCTTTTGCCGATCTCACTGGTGGCCCGGTCGCCGGCGTGGTGTTGGGATCTTCGCGTGAGGTGCTCATGGAGCAGTTCACGTCCGCAATGAGTCGACGCTTGACGCTCGGCTCTAACCTGGTGATTTCTCGCATTGGTTCGCAGGTCGTACACGCACCACTACGCCGAGCAGCCAATCTCTACGGAGCTCAAGTCCGCATTGCTGAGGCTGACTTGTCCTCGGGTACGTTGCCGTCCTGGCAGTTCGACGAGCTCGTAGACGAGCACACTCGCCTCGTTGTCGTCCCGGCCGCGGATCCGTTCATTGGCACCATTGCCCCGGTAGCTGACATTTCTCGGCGGGTGCATGAGTACTCCAACGCCTGGGTTTTGGTTGATGCCTCGGATATTGTCGCCTACCGCGATGTGTCGATGAGCAAGCTGGGCGCCGACATCATGCTGGTTGATGCCTCCGTGCTGGGCGGGCCTGAGGTCGCAGCATTGGTGTTCAAGGATCCCGAGATGTTCGAGCGCATGACGTCGTTAAGCTATGTGCCGAATGTGCGCGGCGTCGAGCGGATCGAGGTTTCCCCGGTGTCGCCGGCATTGCTCGGCGGAGTGTCGGAATCGGTGCTGCACCTGGCATCGCTGGATAGCACGGCGAGGGGGTCGCGTAGGCACCGCATTGAAACGGCGATGCCGCAGGTTTCTCGCTACTTGACGACGTTGTCGGAACGCCTAATTGCGGCGTTGATGACCCTGCCGCGGGTGTACATCATCGGCATGGATACCGAAGATGATTCTTTCGCGAGTGTGTCGCGGGCACAGCACATTCCGCGCGTTAGCTTCCTCGTCGATGGGGTGTCGGCGAAGGTGGTCGTGGATAGGTTGCTGGATAATGGCCTCGTGACCAGCATTGTTGATGCATACGAATCGCCACTGCTGGAGGCCATGGGCATCGATGAGGCTGGAGGCGCCGTGGGAGTTGGCCTCCAGCCGTTCAATACGCCGCACGACATTGACCAGCTCGTGCGCGCAGTTGCCTCGCTCGGTTAACTAGGTAGTCAGCTAACTAGACGGTCAGCACAATCTTGCCGCTGACCGCGCCGCTGTCGAGCAGTTCGTGGGCCTTGGCTGCGTCGCGCATATCCATGACCTCATGAATTTGAGGGGTGACGGTGCCGTCGGCAAGCATTGGCCAGATGGTGTCCTCTGTGGCGTTGACGATGCGAGCCTTGTCAGCGAGATCGCGGTAGCGCAGGCCGGTGGCGGTGATGGAGCCGCGCTTGCTCAGCAGGCGGCCGATGTTGAGCTCGCCCTTAACGCCTCCCTGCATGCCGATGATGACCAGGTGGCCGTCCTTCGCCAGGGCCTTGACGTTTCGGTCGAGGTACTTTGCGCCCATGATGTCCAGAATGACTTTGGCGCCACCCTCAGCTGCAACGATCTCCTCGAAGTCCTCTTCCTTGTAATTGATGAGGATGTCGGCGCCGAGCTCCTTGCACTTAGCCAGCTTCTCCGCCGAACCGGCGGTGACTGCGACGCGAGCACCGAGCCGCTTGGCCATCTGAATAGCGAAAGTGCCGATGCCACCCGCGCCACCGTGGACCAGCAGTAGGTCGCCTTCCTTGAGGCCGGCAATCATCACGACATTCGAGAACACCGTGCAGGCAACCTCGACGATGGATGCTGCCTCGGTGAAGGAGTAGCCATGTGGCAGGGGGAGAATCTGGCCGGCCGGGACTGCGACCTTTTCGGCGTAAGCGCCACCGGAGAGAAGGCAGCAGACCTCGTCGCCGACTTTCCAGCCCTGGGAGTCCCCCTTGACCTCTTCAATGACACCCGCGCACTCCAGGCCGAGGGTGTCGGTCACGCCCTTCGGCGGCGGGTAGTGTCCAGCGGCCTGCAGTAGGTCAGCGCGGTTTACGCCAGCGGCCTTGACCTTGACCAGCACCTGCCCATCCTCGAGAGTCGGTTCCGGAGCATCGGCCCATTCCAGGGCGCGGGGGTTGGAAAGATCAGTCTGAATGATTGCCTTCATAGTCTTCAAAGGTAATGCAAAAACTGGTTATGCACGCGGTATTTCAACCTCTTTTGCAATTAGCAAAAATAGTTATGTCTGTAGAGGTGGATGCTTGGGGTGTGGTTTCCGATGAAGGGCTTGCGAAAGGTGCTGGCAAGGGGTGTTATGAGGGCGTTTGCTGCCTTACGGCGGTATGCGGTTATGATGTTGGCGTTGGAAGTATGGCAGAGCGGCCGAATGCACTGGTCTTGAAAACCAGCGAGGGTCACACCTCCGGGGGTTCAAATCCCTCTACTTCCGCAGATGAAACCCTCGGTAGATTTTCTACCGGGGGTTTCTTCATTTCTCTTAAAAGTTGGCGTATGTGCTGAGGTCAGCGACGGATAGTCGGACCTTTTGGAGGCTTTCGTGGTTAACCCCGTTATGGGGTGGTCGGACGGGCATGTAATTGGGCTCTTTGGATACCCCTGAACAGCGTTACAGGGGGCGGGCTGGGGTGTTTTGTCGCGGGATGGAAAATGGGGGCAATTTTGGCAGCGGTGGGGAACAGCCATTTCAGGGCAGTGCGTATTTCTATAGTTAAAAGTATTCCAGCCGGCCCAAACCTGTAACGCACGTGCGGACATGTGACTGGTGTGACTGATGTGGCGACATAGTTTTCGATTTTTAGGTTGATGTTCGAAAAATGGCTACTTGTTGCCGCCGTCGATAGGTGTCGTATTAACTATCGCCAAGTGAATCGCACGCCGATGCATCACGCGTGCATTCCTGCTGGAGAACCGCCATGTTGGCCTACTCCGACCACAAGTCTTCGCATCGTTAAAAGGAGCCCGTGACAGATGGCAACTCGCACCGTACGTAACCGCAGCATTGCTCGCATTGCTGCACTCTCTCTAGCCGCAGGTATGACCTTTGCGGGATTCGGTAATACTGCACATGCTCAGGACCTGCTGAGCGTTGATTCCATCACTCAGACTGTCACCGACGCCATTGGTGAAGTCACCGGTACTGGTTCCTCCAGCGCGACGCATAGCTGGAAGAACTCCAATGTGACGCGATCCGTTGAGGTCAATGGTGTCGCGGGTGCCGTCGTCAAGCCTGGCGATGTCGTGACCTTTACTCTGACCTACACGGACAACAATCCGAAACTGTTTAAGTCCTACATTCAGCGCATGACCGATGTCATTCCGAACGGCCTGCAGTACGTGGCCAACTCGGCGACGTACAAGGTCGGTGACGATGAGTGGGCAAACCAGAACGAGTCAGACAAGTGGCTGGAAATCGTTAACAACGGTGCGGTGGAGTTTGCAGCCGACAGAATCACACAGGCATGGGGTTCCCCGACCACGTCGACTGTGAGTTTCAAGTGGAAGTACCGCGTCACGGACGCAATTGCCGACGGTGCGTTGAATACGGGAACCGAAATCCACTTCAACCCAGGCGACAAGGTGGAGAAGCTGCATGACATGGGGCCGAAGCTCACTGTGAAGCGGGAGGCGCCGGCTCCGGGTATTCCGGGTGTTCCGGGTGGCTCGCTGGGCTCCCCGAGCCTGCAGTCGCCGGGCTTCCAGTCCCCGGGGCTGCCGTCGCCGGGCATTAACCGCTAAGTAGTTTCCATCTGCGCACTTTCATCTCGATAGTTCTCAGGTCTCACAGAAAGCTTCTCAACATGTACAACGCACACGCCCAGACCACTAAGGCCTCTCGTCCGCGACGTCGCTCCCGTACCGCCATTGCCGCAGTTACCCTCGCAGCTGGCTTGACCTTCGGTTTCGGCGCTCCTGCCATGGCGCAGTCCCCGGGTCTGCCCTCGCCGAGTCTGAACTCGCCAGGACTTAATTCGCCTGGTCTGACCCTGCCGGGCTCGAGCGCCCCGAAGGTGAAGCTCGGCACTGTCGGTGGCCCGATTTGGTCTGCTGATGTTTACTCGCAGATTATCCGCGGTAAGGAGGTCCGACCGGGTGACGAGGTCACCATCCGTATTGAGGTCGTCGGCGTCAATGGCGAAGGCAAACTGCGGGGAATCGGCCACAACATCCCGGCTGACTTTGAGCTCGTTCGTGTGACTCGCCAGTCGCAGGACAATATCCTCGGTGGCGGTATTTACACGCTGAAGGAGGGGGGGTACGTCAACATCGAGCGCAACGGTAATCGTCAGGTGCGCCTGTCTTGGACGGAGGGCGGCTTCCTCGGTGTCTTCAAGGACAACCCGACTGTCAGCAGTTCGAAGTCTGTCTCCGTTGACTTCACGTACAGGGCTCCAGGCTATGAAGGTGAGTTCGACAACGGCGGCTACGCCAACTTGGGCGCGGCTTTTAACCCGACCGCGAACTGGGTCGTTGGCGGCGAAAAGGTAGTCGTGAACAAGAATGCGAAGCCGTCGTGGTGGCCGTTCTAACGACTGTTCGAGGTCGCGATTAGCGGCAGTTCTCTCTGAGGGATGAGTAAAAACTTCCCCAGATAGAGAGCGAATTACAGAACGTAAACCCCCGGTCGCATGCGGTCGGGGGTTTCGTGTGTCCGAAATTTGCCACACGTAGTTTTACGGAGACAATTTAATTGCTCCGACCAACGTGTACTGTGGCCTGAAACAATACGGGCAAATTGCTAAAACCGGTAAGCTCGGTCTTGCTGTAATACAAACCCAGCGTCATGCTGGCGGACGGTATTGAGGAAAAGGTCGAACAATGGCAACGAATCGGAGCAACCACTCGGACGACTCGTTCGGTGAGTGGAGCATAAATCCGGGCACGTCAGATGATCAACCCTCCGCTGATACGCCGGCAAATGCGTGGAGCGCTGTGGATGGGTCACAGTGGGAGCAGCCTGAGGGGCAAACCCAGTATCTGCAGCAGCAGTATCCACAGTCCCAGCAGCCTGAACCATACCGCCCTGCCCCCTATGTTCCAGGTCCGCAAGCTGGCCCGGCTGCTGCGCCGCGCAATGACAACAAGGGACTGACCATCGCGGTTATTGTCCTGGCACTCGTTGCGGTCGCTCTCTTCGTCGGCGCAATGGCATACTTCTACTTCTCCGATTCGAAGGGAGTGAATTCGGCTGGCAGCAACTCGTCCCAGTCGGTTCAGTCCGCTAGTGCTGAGGGTTCCTCCACCTCGTCGACCGCTGAGCAGAAGCGTCGCGCTGAAGGGTTCCAGCCGCCATCGAACTGGCGTCACTGCTCCGGCTCGGGCGATCCGGGTGATTTGAACTTGGTATATGCAGAAGATGTCGGCGGTAACACGACGACCTGTCAGTTTGCCACCAACGTCCGCAATTCCTTCGTTGAGCAGTACCAACTTACGAAGAAGCTTAACGGTACTGTCACCGCTAGCAGCCCAACAACAGGCAAGACATACAGCATGACCTGCCGCGATAACGGTGAGGTTGTCACTTGTACCGGCGGTACGAATGCGACGGTGCACATTGTCTAAACGTCTCCGAGTAGCTCTGGCCGCAACCGCCGTCGTCACGCTCGGCCTTAGCGCCTGCACCATTGGCACCGATTCGGCGGACATGCCGTCGCCGACGCTGTCCAATCCGCTTGACGACGGCCCCGGCGGCGCATCCTCCGACGGGAAAGTTGTGCCCGGTGAGATGCCTCGCGAAGTTGTCGAGGCCGTGAAATCCGCGCAAAAGGAACTCGGTGGTTTGGCCGGCGCCGCTCTGGCAACGCCGGATAAGGATTCCGAAGTGGTTGCCACAGGTGACTTCAAAACGGGTCCGGCCTGGTCGACCTCCAAGGTGCCGATTGCGGTGGCTTATGTGCGCCAATCGGGCGTGGATTCCCTGGTCGAAGCCGCAATCACGGTTTCCGATAACGATGCGGCTGAGTCCATGTGGTACTCCCTGGGCGATGACGCGACCGCGGGCGCGACCACCGACGAGATTCTCCGAGAGGGCCACGACACCCGCACCGTCATGGGCACTGACCGCATCCGTGCGGAATACACCGTCTTCGGGCAGACGCAGTGGGATTTGCGCGACCAGGCTATTTTCGGCGCCAATTTGCAGTGCATCGAGGCGGGCCCAAAGGTCGCTGACCTCATGGGACAGATTGCCGACGAGCAGTCCTACGGCCTCGGACGCATCCGCGGCGCCCACTTCAAGGGCGGTTGGGGCCCAGATGATGAAGGCGTCTACCTTGTGCGGCAGTTCGGCTATCTGCCGGGCAAGAAGCCGGGCACCTTCGTTGGTGTAGCTATCGCAGCCCAGCCTGACGACGGCACCTATGAGACCGGCCAGCAAATGCTTGACCGCATCGCCAAGGCGATTGAGCGCAGCGGTGGCGCGACCACCGGCCGTGCCGGTAGCTGCTAGCTGAGCGATAGCTGTTAGCGCTCGATACCGAGCGCAGCTAGCAGCTGCGAGGTCTCTTCCTCAGTAGTGATGGTGATACGAGCACCTTCGCCGGCAAAGCAGCGGATGAGAATGTTGCGCTGCGCCAGGAAGTCACCGAGATCCGTGGTGGTGGCCACCGAGACGTCGTCAAGCAAAGAGAGATCCGCAATCCGACCCTCGTCAATCCAAATGAAGTTGGCCTGCGAATTCGGCAGCACCGTCTCGCGGCCGGTGGCGGCGTTGATGGCCTCGGTGACGGCGACGCGCTGTGCGCGGACCTCAGCAATGCGGGCGGTGAGCTCTTCCTGTGAGTCGAGCGAGGTGAGCGCGGCAATCTGCGCGAGAGTGTTTATGGAGAAGGGGATAGCGACCTTATTCACGGCCTCCACAAGCTTCTCCGGGCCGAACATGTAGCCCACGCGGAGCCCGGCCAAACCGTAGACCTTGGAGAATGTGCGCAAACCGACCAGGTTGGGGTAGGTATCCAGCAGCTCATGCGCCAACGGGGTAGCGGCATGAGTGGCCTCGTCCACCAGCTCGATGTACGCCTCGTCGAGAGCGACCACAACATCGCCCGGAACCTGCGCCATAAACTCCGCGAAAGCCGCGAGAGTGATGGTCGTGCCCGTCGGGTTATTGGGATTACAGACGAAAACCAGGCGTGTGCGGCCGGTGATAGCGGCAGCCATTGCCGAAAGATCATTGCGACCCTGCGCATCCAGCGGCACCGGCACCGGAGTAGCCCCGGCGACGCGAGCGAGAATGGGGTAGGCCTCGAAGCTGCGCCACGGGAACACGACCTCATCCCCATCCTCACAGGTGGCCTGCACGAGCTGCAGGCACAGAGCGGAGGAGCCGCAGCCGACCGCGACCTGCTCCATGGGCAGACCCAGGTGCTCGCCGAGCTTAATGCGCAGGTCAACCGCGCCCATGTCCGGGTAGCGGTTCGGGCTGGTGGTTGGGTCAGCGATGGTCTGTGAGATGGCCTCCACCACCGAGGGCAGTGGCGGTTGAGTCATTTCATTGGACGCGATCTTCAGCGCGCCGGGCACAGCCTTGCCCGGGACATAGGCCGGAACCTGCTCGAGGTCGGCACGGGTTTTGGGCTGAACTGAAGATGCATCGTTGGTCATAGGCCTAACTGTAGAACATGGCCCGGATTGGGCAGTACAGAATCCCCGCAAAATCCCAAGGTGTGGTCGCTATTTGTGGCGCCGTATTTGGTGGCTCCGCGGGTGTTTTGCTTTTCAATTCTTGTGTTCTGTAGGATTGGCTGCGGTTATTTGGTCTCGTCCACGCAATGGCGAACAGCTTTGCTGAAGCGGGATCGATGCCAGTGGTTTTGGAGGCGTGCCAGAGCGGCCGAATGGGGCTCCCTGCTAAGGAGTTGCCTGTCTTGCGACGGGCCGGAGGTTCGAATCCTCTCGCCTCCGCCACACGCGCCCGTAGCTCAACGGATAGAGCATCTGACTACGGATCAGAAGGTTAGGGGTTCGAATCCCTTCGGGCGCACCATGTAGACCCGCACCTTGTAGGTGCGGGTCTTTTTGTTTTATTACCTGGCAGTGCAGCGCGAGCCGGGGCATTGCGGGGCGGGGGCAGCGCGGTCCTTCACTTGTGGCCAGGGTTCGGTCACTTATCGATGGTTTCTCGTGGCCTGTCGATGGTTTTGCGCCACTTATGCGCGCGCTGTGGGTGCTACGTGTGCACTTGTCGATGCGTTGTTCACTTGTGGCCAGGCTATAGCGAATCGATGGGTGAACTATGCATCGATAAGACAACGAACCAGCTCCCTTGCTTCAACAACGCGCAGCAACAGGTAGCAAAGCGCAGCAACAGGCACCAACCCGGACCTGCCGACCGACTCGCCACCTCCTTGAGCAGCCACGGCCGTACCTCCAACACCCCCGCGCAGCCTTTGCCCGGCTGAATCCGATTAGCCTGGCCTTGTACTTGGTCAATCGGGGCCTCCGCCCCGCGACGCTTCCGCCCCGCGCCGCCCCGCGCCGCCTCGCACGCCGGGGGACATTTTCCTATCCTGAACAGTTGCAATAGACTTAGACCCCGGTTGCCCTCCCCGTATTTCGATAGGAGCCTTGATGGACGCCCGTCTAGCCGTTCGCCGTAAGCCCGAGTTCCGCAATGAGGAAGCTACGCTGCTGTCCTCGATCGGCCAGGACGGTGAGGTGGCAATCTACTATCTCTACGATGCTTTCGATGCGACGGAGGAGGACCTCGTCGCGCTGCGTGAGTCGGTAGTTGCTGATTCGCGTGTCGACGAGCTGGCCGAGCTCCCGACGCCCGCCGAGCTGGGGAACTACCTTGCTGTCGAGCCTCTTCCTGGCCAGTACGACCAGCGTGCCGATGCCGCCGAGCAGGCCCTGCGGCTACTCCGCCCGGAAACCCGCGCGCAGATCACCTCGGCAACGCTGTATGTTTTCGACGCTCCGGTGAATGACGCCGTACGCTCCTTCCTCATTAACCCGGTCGAGTCGGGGGAGAAGAACCTGAACGTCCTGCGCCGTCCGAGCATGGGCGAGATTGAGCCGCTGAAGGAGTACCCGGGCTTCACCGAGCTGGATGACGAAGGCCTGGCCGAGCTGCTCGCAGCCGACGGCATGGCCATGTCGCTGGCCGATCTGAAGACCATCCAGGACTACTTCCGCTCCGAGGGCCGCACTCCGACCGAGGTGGAGCTGTCCGCGCTGGATACCTACTGGTCAGACCACTGTCGCCACACCACCTTCAACACCGAGCTGACCTCCATCGAGAACAACGAGCCGCGCTTTGCCGCGCAGTTGGATCGCGCGCTGCGTCGCTACGACGAGCTGCGTGAACTCAACGGCCGCACTCACAAGCCACGCACCCTGATGGACATGGGCACCATCATGGGCCGCGAACTGCGTCGCACGGGCGTGATGGATGACCAGGAAGTTTCCGAGGAAATCAACGCCTGCTCCGTCTACGTCGACGTCGAGGGCGATGACCGCAAGTGGCTGCTCATGTTCAAGAACGAGACCCACAACCACCCGACCGAAATCGAGCCGTTCGGTGGCGCCTCCACCTGTCTCGGCGGCGCAATCCGTGACCCGCTGTCAGGCCGTTCCTGGGTCTACCAGGCCATGCGTCTGTCCGGCGCAGGTGACATCAACACTCCGCGCGAGCAGGCCCTCGAGGGCAAGCTGCCGCAGCGCGATATTTCCTCCCGCGCCGCAGCCGGCTACTCCTCCTACGGCAACCAGATCGGTCTGGCCACCACTGGTGTGCGCGAGCTGGTCCACCCGGGATACGTCGCTAAGCGAATGGAACTCGGTGCCGTCGTCGCCGCTGCCCCGGCAGACAACGTCAAGCGCCTCGAACCTGCGCCGGGCGATGTGGTGATTATGCTCGGTGGCCGCACCGGCCGTGACGGCGTCGGCGGTGCGACCGGCTCGTCCAAGGCTCACGATGAGGACTCGCTGGGCCGCTCCGGTGCCGAGGTGCAGAAGGGTAACCCGGTCAACGAGCGCAAGATTCAGCGCCTGTTCCGCCGCGAGGACGTCGCCACCAAGATTGTCCGCTGTAATGACTTCGGCGCTGGTGGCGTATCCGTCGCGGTCGGTGAGCTGGCTGACTCCATTGACATTCACCTCGAGCGCGTGCCGCTGAAGTACGCCGGTCTGAATGCCCGCGAAATCGCGATTTCCGAGTCCCAGGAGCGCATGGCGCTGGTCGTGCGCCCGGAGGACGCCGACTTCATCATCGCCGCCGCTGCCGAGGAGAACATTGAGGCAGTCGCGCTGGCAGACATCACCGACACCGGTCGGCTGCGCATGTTCATGGGCGACGAGGTCGTGTTCGACCTCTCCCGTGAGTTCATCGACACCAACGGCGCCGACCGCGCCCAGAACGTCGAGATGGTTGCTGCGGAGGGCGGCGTCGTAAAGCAGGCTCCGACGAGCGTACTGGAGTCGCTGCGTGCGGCGACGGCGGGCTCCCAGGAGGGCATGATCGAGCAGTTCGACTCGACCGTCGGCCGCTCCACCGTGCTCATGCCGTACGGCGGTGCGACGCAGAAGACCGACGAGCAGGCGTCGATCCAGACGCTGCCGGTCGATGGCGGCACGAGCACCGCGTCCATCATGACCTGGGGTTACTCGCCATCGCTTGCCGACGAGTCCCCGTACCTCATGGGTTCCTACTCCGTCGTGGAGGCACTGGCTAAGCTCGCAGCGGCCGGTGGCGATCCGCGCGGTGCCTGGCTGAGTGTGCAGGAGTACTTCCAGCGCCTGGACCAGGATCCGAAGCGGTGGGGCGAGGTCGCGCAGGCTCTGCTTGGCCTGCTGGAGGCTCAGGATGGCTTCCAGGTTGCGGCTATTGGCGGTAAGGACTCCATGTCCGGCACTTACGGCGAGGACCTGCACGTGCCGGCGACCCTGGTGACCTTTGCGGTCGCTGCAATGGACGAGACCGACGCTGTCTCTGCCGCAATCCCGGCCGGTAACTTCGACCTCTACCTGTTTGCGCACAAGCCGCTCGAGTCCGGGGAACCGAACTACGAGCAGCTCAACGAACTGTTTGCTGCCGTGCGGGAGCTGCGCCCGGCTGCGGCCTCGGCTGTTACTAACGCGGATCTGGCTGCGACCCTGGTCAACATGGCTGTGGGCAATGGCGTGGGCCTGGAGGCATCCCTTCCGGAGGCTCCGCTGGGTTCCATTGTGGTGGCTGTTCCGGCTGGTCAGGATGTTGAGGGTGCTGTTGAGGGTGCTGTGAAGATCGGTGCCACCGACGAGTCGGGCACGCTGCGCTTCGGTGAGGAGTCCTTCACTGTCGCCGAGGCTCTGGAGGCAATGGAGTCCGGTTACCGTGAGGTCTTCCCGCTCAATGACTACGAGGGCGAGGCCCTGCCGGAGTTCGCTAACCAGGTCAGCGAGACCAAGACTGACCTGCAGAGCCCGGGCAAGAAGGATGTCCACGTGTTGCTGCCGGTCTTCCCGGGTACCAACTCCGAGTACGACATGGCCGAGGCATTCGTCGCTGCTGGCGCTACCTACGAGTTCCACGTTATCCGCAACCTGACCCCGGCAATGCTGGCGGAGGACACGAAGGCGTTCATCGAGAAGCTTCAGGACGTCGACATCCTGGCGTTCTCCGGTGGCTTCTCCCTGGGGGATGAGCCGGACGGGTCCGCCAAGTTCATCGCCGCGTTCCTGCGTTCCGACGATGTCGCAGCCGCCGTCAAGGAGTTCGTGGCCGACAACGGTCTTGTGCTCGGTATTTGTAACGGTTTCCAGGCGCTGGTCAAGTCCGGCTTCCTGCCGTACGGCGACCCTGCGCAGCTCCGCGAGGACTCGCCGACCCTGGCCCACAACCGCCAGCTGCGTCACGTTTCCCGCATCGCTACTACTCGCGTCGCGACCGTGAATTCCCCGTGGCTGCGTGGTTTCGAGCCAGGCCAGACCCACCTCATGCCGGTTTCTCACGGTGAGGGCCGTTTCGTGGTTTCCGAGGACGAGGCCCGCCGCCTGTTCGAGGCCGGTCAGGTCGCTTTCCAGTACGTCGATGCCGACGGCGATGCCGAGGGCGTGCCGACGATGACAGCGCCAGCCAACCCGAACGGTTCCTCCTACGCCATTGAGGGCATTGTCAGTGCTGACGGCAGGATTCTGGGCAAGATGGGCCACCCGGAGCGTTTCCGCGAAGGCCTGATGCGCAACATTCCGGGCATTGGTGAGCAGGACATCTTTGGCAACGCTGTCCGCTGGGTCCGCGGCGAGTAGTTCCTCGGTTTCTTCGTTACCTCGGTCAGGGGTACCTCGGTCGGTCCTGTTCGGATAGGCCGGGGTAACCGCTACGAAACCTGTTGTTAATGTGCAACGAATATGTACTTGAATAAGTGCCGAAAAGGTTGCTTGAACAGGCGATTTTGTAAAACTTAGCAGGATGAGTAAAGTATCTATTCGTTGCAGGGGCCGAGGGGATTACCCCAGAGTCGCTGAATAACAACAAAATGCGCCCGTAGCTCAACGGATAGAGCATCTGACTACGGATCAGAAGGTTAGGGGTTCGAATCCCTTCGGGCGCACAACGCAGACCCGCACCGGTAAGGTGCGGGTCTTTTTGTCTGCCCGACTTATCGATGGTTTTCCGGCACTTATGCGCGCGGTATTGGCTCTGCCTGCGCTCATATCGATGAGCTATTCACTTGTGGCCAGGCTATAGCTCATCGATATGTGAATACCTCATCGACAAGTGAATACCGCCCACGAGCCACCCATGAGCCCGTCCACCCGCAAGCCGCCCACGAGCCACCCATGAGCCACCCGCACCCGAATCCCCAAAACCTCAAACCCCAGCGCCTCAGTATTCGAAACATCTCAAACTCGCAATATCCGACTAACGGTCTAGACTGTGGAACCATGATTCGTACTGAGTCCATTCTTGACCTCGCTACCGTAGCCTCGGGGCAGTCCCACGCCGACGCCCTACAGGGCTCCATCGATTTGGCACAGACAGCGGAAAAGGCTGGTTATCAGCGTATTTGGTACGCTGAGCACCACAATATGAACGCCATTGCCTCCTCGTCGCCGGCTGTTCTGATCGCAGCCGTGGCTGCAAAAACCGAGAGCATCACCCTCGGCTCCGGCGGCGTCATGCTGCCGAATCATGCACCGCTGACGGTCGCGGAACAGTTCGGCACGCTCGCGAATCTGTACCCGGATCGCATCGAGCTGGGGCTTGGTCGTGCCCCGGGCACGGACCAGGCCACTATGCGCGCCCTGCGGCGTGACCCGCGTTCGTCCGATTCCTTCCCGCAGGATGTGCAGGAGCTGCGCGGTTACCTCTCCGACGAGTCGCTGATTAAGGGCATCAACGCGATTCCGGGCCGCGGCACCCACGTGCCGCTGTACATCCTGGGCTCCTCGCTCTTTGGTGCTCAGCTCGCGGCGGCGCTCGGCTTGCCGTACGCGTTTGCTTCGCACTTCGCGCCGGACGCGCTTCGCGATGCCATCGCGGTCTACCGCGAGCAGTTCCAGCCTTCTGAGCAGCTGGATAAGCCGTACGCTTTTGCGGCCATGAACGTGATTGCGTCGGAAAGCGAAGAGGATGCGCAGCAGCAGTACTTCGCTACCCGCAGGAACATGGTCAGGCGGTTCCTCAGCCGCGGTGGTCACCACCTCACCGACGATGAGGCAGAGATTCTGATGGATACCCCGCAGGGGCGCCAGGTGCAGAATATGTTCCGTCATACGGCAGTCGGCACGGTGGCACAGGTGCGTGAGCAGATTGCGCAGTTCGGTGAGTACTCGGCGGCGGATGAGCTGATCGTGGCTCATCAGTCGTTGAAGGTTCCTGACCGACTGCGTTCGGTGGAGCTCACCGCGGAGGCCACGGGGCTGACCGCGTAAGGCTCCAGGCCCAGGAGTACGTCGAGGCACGCGGCCTTAAGTCGCCCTCTTACTCCACCGCAGCCAGTGGCAGCGCCTTTTCGCTGGCAAGCTGCATGATTTCGGCGTTGGTGCGCTCGCGGAGGAAATCCGCAAGTTCCTCGCGGTTGCTCGCGCCAGTGGCCTCGGTCAGGGCGGCGGCAAAGTGCGGCTCCAGCGCTGCCACGGCCACGTAGCCGTCGGCGCTGGGGTAGAGGCCGTACGTCCACAGGCCGCCACCGAGTAGTCCGCCGGGCGCCGTCATGCCGTACTTCAGCGGCGCGGCACCGGCCTCGCCCGCCTGCTTTAGGCCGATGCGGCAGTGCAGTCCAGGCTGCTTTACGACGTCCGCCCCAGCACCCGCCCGCTTAATCAACCCGGCAAGGGCAGCGGTGACCGCAAAGTGCGCGCCCAGAATGTCGCCCAACAGCACCGGCGGCATCGCCGGAGGCGTGAGGGTTCCGGCCTCCGCCTGGTAGGTCAGGTCATGGCCAGGGGTTTCTGGAGCTTCGGTATCACCGACAATGTCGATATGTACCGGCCCATTCGGGCGCTCGTGGAGGCCCGCCAGCCCCATGCGTTCCAGCGCGGAGGGGCGAACCGAGGTGATGACCACATCGGCCTCATCGATCAGCGAGCTCAGCTGTGCGCGACCCTCATTGCTCTTCAGATCCGCCTGGATAATCTCGTGACCTGCGGACATAGCTTCATACCAGGAGCGGCCGAAGGCGCCGAGCGGATCGCCTGTTGGTGGCTCGACCTTAATCACCCGGGCGCCTAGCTGGCCCAAGTGCTGAGCGGCCAGTGGTCCCGGTACGTTAATGGCGAAGTTGACGACAGTGATGCCTGCGAGGCTGGTGTGCAGCTCGGGGGAAAACATAGTTCCACACTAGAACACATCTATCTGTCCGCCGACGCTTTCGGCCAACTTCAACTGGTTGATCCAGCCGCCCTCGCCGACGCGCAGTCGGAAAATCGGGCGGTGAGCAGGGCGGGCCTCGTAGCGGACACGGGCAATCTGACCGGTTTTGGCCAGGTCCATAGCGGTTCCCTCGGTGGCCAACTGGGTGCGCGCGGCGGTGAGGCGCTCGATGACGTCGTCAAGCGCGGTGAGCACGGGTTCGGTGTTGTTCTCACACCAGGACATGACCATGTCAGGAGCAGCGGCGGCGACGCGGGTGCAGTCGCGGAAAGAGCCGGCTGCAAGCGAAATGGCCAGGGGGCCACCGGCTTCACCGGCGGCGGCAATTGCGTAGGCCGCTAGGTGGGGCATGTGGGAGATGCGGGCGACACTGGCATCGTGGTGATCGCTCAGCGCTGGAATGAGTTGACTGCCAAGAGCTGCTCCCAAGTTGGCGACCTGCGAAAAGACTTCAATCCACCGCTCCGGGACGGGCTTGCCTGCAGCGTCGGCAGCAGCTGCCAGGTCGTAGGTGATGACCCAGGGGGCGCCGTCGAAAAGCCCTTCGAGCGTGGCGGACCAGCCCGCCTGCGCGGAACCCGCCATTGGGTGCGCGCCGACGAAGCGTTCCTCCATCCCGCGAGCGGAGACCTCGGCGGCGACGGCCGCCTTCACGGAGACCACATCCGTGATGCCACAGCTGGGGGCGTGCTCGTTGATCGCGTCGAGCATCGTGCCGACGACTGTCATGGGGGTGCCAATTACGATGAGCGCGCGACTGGCCTCAGCGCGCTCGAGCGTGGCTTGAAGATCTGTACTGGCGTCGAATCCCTCCTTCGTGGCTTCCTCGACCGTCGTGGACGAGCGATTCCAACCGAAGCATTCGACGTTGTGGGCCCGCAGATCGCGCATCATGGAGCCACCGATGAGGCCCAAACCGAGGATGCATACCGCGGGTAGTTGTGCAGCTGACAGGGAGGACGAAGCAGGGGAGGGGGACTCGAAATTGCTCACCTGACAAGCATGACATACAGCGACTAGCGTTGTGGGTTATGAGCACGACCTTTTCCGGAGGGTACACCTCCGATGACGACCGCTCCTTCGCGGTTGCCGTAACTATGGGGGAGCGCGGTTGGCGCGTCGTCGATCTTGGGGACGACGCCACCGATTCCCTCGCTGACGCTGCACAGGCGCTGCGCAATCTGCGTTCGGAACGCGCCGCTGTCGGAATGCTCAATATCGACGACGATTACTTCATTCTCGTGCGCCAGGGCGTTGGGTCGCTGCGCGTTGTGCTTTCCGACGCCACCGCCGCCGTCACCGACGACATTGCGGCAGATGTGTTCGACGAGCTGGATCTGGATATCCCCGACCTCGACGAGGACGAGCTCGACGATGTCGACGCCTGGGCCGAAGGAGATATGGATATCCTCGCTGACCTGGGCTGTTCGGAGGAAGCCCTGGAGTCCATCTGTGACGATCAGTCGCTGTGGGCGTCCGAGCAGCTTCTGGCCATCGCCGAGGAGCTGGGGTGCGCCGAGGAGCTCGCCGATGTCGCCGACCTGGATTACGACGGTGACGATGACGACTACGACCCCTATGACGACTAACCCTGACAAAGGTCATCTGACCGGGCGGCCAAGCGCCCTTGCGGCCAGCCAGCCAGCTGGTCGGCCAAGCGCCCTGCCCCGTCGAAAACAGGACATTCTCGACGAAGAGTGGATGCGCCTGGCTATCGCCGAAGCTGCTCACACGGCCCCCGGGGATGTGCCGGTGGGAGCTGTGGTCGTGGATGCCGAGGGCAGGGTTGTGGGTCGGGGCTCGAACCGTCGGGAAGCGGATGGTGACCCACTTGCCCACGCCGAAGTCATTGCGTTGCGCGAGGCCACCCGCGCTGTTGGTGACGGCTGGCGGCTGGAGCAGTGCACGTTGGTCGTGACACTTGAGCCGTGCGTGATGTGTGCCGGCGCGTGCGTCATGGGGCGCGTGGGGCGCGTGGTCTTCGGCGCGTGGTCGCCCAAGACCGGCGCGTGCGGCTCCATCGCCGATGTCATCCGCGATCCCGCCCATGCATTCACGCCGCAGGTGCGCGGGGGTGTGCTTGCCGACGAATGCTCCGTTTACCTGCGCGAATTCTTCGAACGGCAACGGCAGTCGGGAGCGTGAGCGGGGTCACAGTTAGGTCACAATTCCCGCTGTGGCCGTGACGAGCCTCCATTTTCACGTACCGTCGGAACTAGTGGGGCTGCTAGACGGTGGCTCTATAGAAATAGATTAAGTCGTTTACATGGGAGGCTTACATAATGAGCGAGCTGCAGAACAAGGCCGACGAGTTGGGCGGCAAGGTTAAGGAAGCTGCCGGCGACGCCGTTGGCAATGACGACCTGTCAAACCAGGGCAAGGGCGAGCAGGCTGCTTCGAAGGTCAAGCAGGGTGCTGAGGACCTGAAGGACAAGGCTACTGAGGCCTTGGGCAAGCTGACTGACAAGTAAAGCGCTTAGCTTTCGGGTAGAGATAACCCCAACCTTCTCCGCTTCTGATGTGCGGAGACGGTTGGGGTTCTTTGTGTTTCGATGGCCGGCTGTCAGCGTTGGGGCTGGCTACAGCTTCTGAGCCACTAGGTCATCCAGTGGTTCGGCGGACAGTAGGTACGGGGCGATCTCGAAGACGGTACGGGCACCAGTCTCGCCAGCCTGCTTCAGGCGGTAGGCAGCGCGACCGTAGGCAACCTGGACGGCTGCGGTGAAGTCGGGGTTGCGCTCCAGTTCGAGACCGAACTCGATGACGTGGCCGGAGGTACCGGCCTGGCCACGGGTAATGACCTGGCCGCCGTGCGGCATGCCCTGGTGGTCGCGGTCGAACTCCTCTTCAGAGATGAAGTCCACGATGGTCTCGTATGGGGCAAAGTAATCCGGCATGGTCACGATGGTTTCGCGGATCTGCTCCTTGAGCTTGGCGTCCTCCTCGGCGTTGCCGGTCTCTTCAGCGACGACGAAGCAGTGGCGCAGGTGGCACTCGTTACCCTTCAGGTCTGCGCCCTCGCCCTTCTTCACGGCCTCGATAGCTTCCGGGTTCGGCTTGGTGTACTGGACACCCTTCTTCACTCCCGGCACACGACGCACGGCATCGGAGTGGCCCTGCGACAGGCCCGGCCCCCAGAAGGTCATCTGGTCTGCGCCCGGCAGGATGGCAGCGCCCAGGACGCGGTTCAGGGAGAACAGGCCCGGGTCCCAACCGGTCGAGATCATGGCGATGTTGTCACCCTCACGAGCGGAGGCGTCCATGGCCGCGCGGTGCTTCGGAATCTCGTGGTGGTTGTCGTAGGTGTCGACCGTCGTAAAGTTCTTTGCCAGCTCAGGGGCCTGCTCCGGGACATCGGTGGCCGAGCCGAGGCACACGAACAGCACGTCTACCTCGTCCTTGTACTTTTCGACATCCGCAGCCGGGAGCACGCGGGCCTCAGTGTCCAGCGAATCGCGACGGGAGAAAACGCCGACGAGTTCCATGTCCGGCTGGTCAGCGATGACCTTTTCGACGCTGCGGCCCAAATTGCCATAGCCGATGATGGCGGAACGAATCATGAGGGAGAACCCTTTCTGTGTGGCTGTACTTCTGTGTTTAAGTTTCTAGATTTCAAGCTACAGACTATTCCTTCATATCTCAGCGGGTGTTGGCCGCCCCGAATAGTGCGGTGGAGGGTTGACGGGCTTGGGGTGGCGCAGGTTGTAGTGCGCCGAGAGCGGCTTAGCGAAGGCCTGGGCGCCCTGACCTGGGGATTTGGTAGATAAAGGGGCTACCTGTAACGTTTTCTAGCGGTGACGTGTCCGAGCGGCCGAAGGTGAAGCACTCGAAATGCTTTGTGCGGTAACCCCGTACCGAGGGTTCAAATCCCTCCGTCACCGCCAATAAAACCCCCGGTGGTTCCTTTAATTAGGAGCCCCGGGGGTTCTGCATTTAATCGGCCCTGATTGTCTGGGTGTGGTGGAGGTGTGGGAGGTGTCCGTCGTAAAGCGGCAAATGGTGAGGCGTCCGACCTGGAGCACCTAAATCACAAAATTAACATCAGTAGCACACACCCCATTGTTCACGTTTATCCGGGAAGTCCGCTACTCTTAGCAAAAGTATTTCCGGTTTTTATGTCGTGCCCGCCCCCAGTGACCGCGTCAGCGCCAGAGTTGATGTTGGCCAATCCGGGGTGGTCGCTAGCATCGGAGTAGCGAAGAGGCTTCAAACTGCAGGTGAAGTCCGAGGGAGTGCTTGGGTAGCGCGAACTTGGGGAAGCTGCAGTTGGGGGCGGTCCAGGCGAATATTAGACGTAAGGGAAACTTGACATGGCAAAGGCCTTGTTCAAACTCGGCAGGTTCTCCTACCTGCATAAATGGACTGTGATCATCGCGTGGTTCCTGATTTTGGCGGGGCTGGGCGGTGCAGTTGCCGCATTCCAGAAGGGGTTCATCGACCAGTTCTCGATCCCCGGCATGCCGTCGGCAACGGCTTCACACGTGATTGAGGAAAAGTTCCCCGATGTTCCGAACCCAATTCGCGAGCAGCGTATTTATGTTGCCTTCGAGGCCCCCGAGGGGCAGAGGCTCGATGACCCACAGAATAAAGAAGCTGTTGACCAGGTCATTAACGGCATCCGCGACAATGTCGGCCAAATCGCCGACGATTTGCAACTTCACAACCCGGTAGACCTCAATCCGAAGATGCAGGCGATGGTCAAGGAACAGGGCATGGCCGCCGGCCTGCCCAAGGATGTTGCCGAGGCCGATGCCAATGCCATGCGTACCGTGTCCGATGACGGTCGCTACGGTATTTCCACCTTCGTTTTCGATGCCAAGATGCCGCAGGACATCGAGCCGGAGAATATGCAGGCGCTTCTCGACGCGATGCAGGCCGGTCGTGACGCAGGTATCAAGGTCGAGGCCTCTGGCCCCGGCATGCAGCCCGCGATTGAGGTAGCTCCGACCTCGGAGATTATCGGTGTGACCGTGGCGTTTATCGTGCTGGTTGTCACCTTCGGCTCTCTGGTGGCTTCGTTCTTGCCTATTGTGACGGCGGTAGTGGGCATCATCATCGGTGTCTTTGGTGTGACATTGATGACCGCATTCACTGACGTCAACTCGATTACCCCGGTGCTTGCCGTCATGTTCGGCCTGGCTGTCGGTATTGACTACGCACTGTTCATCCTCTCTCGCTACAGGGCAGAAAGAGCCCGAGGGATGACCAACGAAGACGCCATCGGCATGGCTACCGGTACGGCGGGCTCCGCTGTGGTTTTCGCTGGCCTCACTGTGATCGTTGCGTTGGCAGCGCTGACGGTTGCCAAGGTGCCGTTCATGTCCCTGATGGGTATTTCGGCGGCAATCACGGTGGCCTTCACAGTGCTGGTCTCTCTGACCCTGCTGCCGGCAGTTATGTCTCTGCTGGGCGACAAGGTCTTCGCTGGTCGCGTGTCCGGTGTTGCCGGCAACCCCTCGCGTAATGCGCGCAAGGGACGCCGCTCTTCCTTCTTCGGCGAGATGACGATGGGGCGCCGTTGGGTCACCTTCGTGCACAAGGCCCCAGGGTTGTTCCTGGTCGGCTGTATCGTCTTGCTGTTGGCGTTGGCCTACCCGGCCATGCACTTGAAGCTGGCGCTGCCGTCGGACTCTACTGCGGCGAAGGACAGCACGAACCGCAAGGCCATCACCATGATTGAAGAGGGCTTCGGCGCGGGACGTAATTCACAGCTCATCATTATTGCCAAGTCGGATGATGTGAAGCCCGACGCACCGGTGCTCAAACCACTTATCGAGTCCCTGAAACAGACCAACCCGGAACTCTCTGACATCGAGGCCGCCCGTAAGGCTTCCTATAGCTACGCTGTCGACCAGTTCAAATCCAATGTCGGTGTCGAGCACATCCAGATGATTGGCATGAATCATGACGGCACTGCGGTCAAGATGATTATGACCCCGAAGTCGGGTCCGCTCGATCCTGCGACCAAGCAGCTGATGAACGCGGTGCGCGATCAGCAGAAGCAGATTGAGCAAACCACCGGCCTATTCACCGGTGTCACTGGCCTGGTTCCTATCGAAATTGACATCACCGACCGTCTCCAGGGCGCAATGCCGCTCTACTTGGGCGTTGTCGTGGGGCTGGCAGTGATTCTGCTACTGATGATTTTCCGCTCCCTGATGGTGCCGGTGACTGCCGGTGTGGGCTTCTTGCTCTCTGTCGCAGCCGCATTCGGTGTCACGGTGGCATTTTTCCAGGATGGCCTCTGGGGTGTGATTAGCACTCCGGGTCCGCTGGTCAGCTTTGTGCCAATCTTCCTCATTGGTGTGACGTTCGGTTTGGCCATGGACTATCAGGTCTTCCTGGTTTCCCGCATGCGCGAGCATTACACCCACAACAAGGGTGAATCCTCGCCAGAATCGAAGTACAACGCGGTCGAAGAATCGGTCGTTGAAGGCTTTACTCTTGGCGCTCGTGTGGTCACGGCCGCTGCGATTATTATGATCTCCGTCTTCGCGGCGTTCGCCGGGCAACCCCTGGCGATCATCAAGGTATTCGGTTTCGCGCTGGGTGCCGCAGTGCTTTTCGACGCCTTCGTTATCCGCATGACCTTCATCCCGGCAGCCATGTTCCTGCTTGGCCGCGCTACTTGGTACATGCCGAAGTGGCTGGACAAGGTGTTGCCTTCTGTGGATGTCGAAGGCTCTGCCCTGGAAGAGGTTTCCGAGGAACTGGTGGAGAAGGGCCGCCGCGAGCGTATGGCTCGCGGTGAGTCCCTGTTGCCCGAAAGCGAAGGCGCTGGGCGTGGCTTTGGCGGGGCTGACGCTGACGAGGACGAAGCAGACAGTGCCGATGGTGAAGTCGGTGCTGGTGCAGAGGGCGCGGCCGCTGCAACGGGCGCAGCTGGTGGTACTGCTGTGGCTGTCGCGACCAAGAAGCGTAACCGCTGGATTCCGAAGCGGAAGAAGGCAAAGCTGAAGGAGCTCGAACCCGCTGACCAGGCTGAGCAGGCCGAACGCTCTGAGCAGGCCGAACTGTCCGCCCCTACGGCGCCTTTTGATCCGGAGCAGCCGGCACAGCCAGAGCAGCCGGAGCAGCCGGAGCCGACCGAACAGCTCATGCAGCCCGAACCAGCTGAACCAACCGACGCCCAGCCGAACCCGGAAAATGCCAAGGACGTCGAGGTCCGCCCGTACTACAGCCCGGCTCGTAAGCGGAAGAAGATTACGGTTGCGGAACTGATGAAGCGCGAAGGACTCGAAGAGGAAGCGCCACGTCGTAGCCGCGCCGTGTGGGACCCGGAAAACGCTGCCCAACCCGAGGAAAACGACAGCGCTGAGTAACTCGCGAATAGCACCCAGGTAACCTCAAGGCATTAGCACTGGACCACAACCAAGGAGCTTCATGTCGCAGTCGAGGACGACGGGCTTTGACGTCGTAAAGCAAATCGAAGGCGCGCGCGGACGTGCTGGCACCATCCACACCCCGCATGGCGATATTGCTACGCCGGCGTTCATTCCGGTCGGCACGAAGGCGACCGTGAAGACGCTCACGCCCGAGCAGGTGCGATCCACCGGCGCGCAGGCCATGCTGTCGAACGCGTACCACCTGTACCTGCAGCCCGGCGAGGAAATCGTCGACCAGGCCGGCGGGTTGGCAAAGTTCTCCAACTGGAACGGCCCGACATTCACCGACTCCGGCGGATTCCAGGTGCTCAGCCTCGGCGCGGGCTTTAAAAAGACCCTCGCGATGGACGTCACCGGCATGCAGAAAGACGACATCGTCGCCGAGGGCAAAGAGCGCAACGCGTTCGTCGATGAGGACGGCGTGACTTTCCGCTCGCACATCGATGGCTCCGAGCATCGCTTCACGCCGGAAGTTTCCATGCGTATTCAGCACGCGCTGGGCGCAGACATCATGATGGCATTTGACGAGCTCACCACGCTCATGAACACCCGCGGCTACCAGGAGGCATCCGTCGAGCGCACGCACCGCTGGGCGCGCCGTTGCCTGGAGGCTCACAACGAGCTGACAGTTTCGCGCGGTCAGGTTGACGCGCACGTCCATTCGCTTGACGACGGCCAGTTGCCCATCCAGCAGTTATTCGGTGTCGTGCAGGGTGCGCAGTACGAAGACCTGCGCCGCAAGGCCGCGCGCGGGCTGGTGGAGCTCTCCCGCGAGTTCGAGGACGCCGGCCAGCTCGGCTTCCACGGCTATGGCATTGGTGGGGCGATTGAGAAGCAGAATCTGGGCCTGATCTGCGGTTGGGTCAACGACGAGCTTCCCGACGACCGCGCCCGCCACCTGCTGGGGATTTCCGAGCCGGACGATATTTTCGCCGCTGTCGAGGCCGGTGCCGACACCTTTGACTGCGTGGCTCCGACCAGGCTTGCCCGCCGTGGTGGTGTGTACACGCTCGATGGCCGGATGACCTTGACGAATGCCCGCTTCAAGAACGACTTCCGCCCCGTGGATGCGGAGGTGCCCTCCTACACTTCGCTGAATTATTCCCGGGCCTACCTGCATCATCTGTTGAAGGCCAAGGAGTACCTGGCTGGCACGCTGTGCACGATTCACAACCTGTTTTTCATGGTGCAGCTGGTGGAGAACATTCGGGCTGCGATCCTGGAGGACCGGTTCTTCGAGTATCGCGATGAGTTCATGGGCCGCTACTACGCCAACGGTGGTCGTGCGGTGGGGAATTAGGGGCCGGCTGGGCTGGGGAGTGCTTGGGTCGGTTGGGCTGTGGCTGGGCTGGGGCTAGGCTTCTGCCTTTTCGCACTTCACGACAGCCATGTCACCTCGTGCCATCTGTGGAGGTGGCATGAGGTGACACCAGTGGCGTGAAGTGGCAGGGAACACCCGAATCAGTCCAGTGGCGTGAAGTGGCGGCTGGGCGGGCCCGGGGGAAGCCCAAAACTAGACCTAGCTCTACTGCGCGAGGCAGTCTCAACCGGCATCATGGAGGACATGATCACGGTTGAACGACTCAGCAAGAAGTACGGTTCGAAATTAGCCGTCGATGACCTGTCCTTCACCGTTCCCGACGGTGTAGTGACAGGTTTTCTCGGCCCAAATGGCTCCGGCAAGTCCACCACCATGCGCTGCATGCTGGGCCTCGATACCCCGACCACGGGCCAGGCCTTGTTCACCGGGACGGATTCCCAGGGCAACGCCTACAGCAACCAGCCCTTTTCCACGCTGAAGAATAAGCCCAGCATCGCCGGTGCAATTCTGGATGCCGGTTGGCACAACAAGGCTCGTTCGGGCCGCGCTCATCTGCGGGCCCTCGCCCGCGGCGCCGGCATCCCCGACACCCGCGTGGAAGAGTGCCTTGAGCAGGTCGGCATGACCGAGGCGGCGAAGGACAAGGTCGGCGGCTACTCGCTGGGCATGAAGCAGCGTCTGGGAGTGGCAGCGGCTCTGCTCGGCAAGCCGCAGCATCTGATTTTGGATGAGCCGGTCAACGGCCTGGACCCCGAAGGCGTCTCGTGGATGCGCCACACCATCAAGGCGCTGGCCGCACAGGGCTGCGCTGTCCTCGTGTCGTCGCACCTCCTTTCCGAGATGCAGCTCACCGCCGACCGCATCGTCGTCATCGGCCGCGGTCGCATGATCGGCGAGTACAGCATGGATGAATTCCTTTCCGACGGCACGGTCATCGAAGTTGAAGTCGATGACCCCGCTCGGCTGCTGCAGGCGTTAGGGCCGGTCGCGCGTGGGGTTGACGTCGATAAGCAATTGCGCATTCCGCTTTACGACGGCATCAGCGAGCAGCAACTCCGCCGCGACATTGCGGCCGCTGCTCTGCGTGAGGGGCTGTTGGTGACGCGGTTGCACACGAAGCGCGACAACCTGGAGGAAAAGTTCCTGGCTGCGACCCAGGAATCGCAGGAATACCGCGCGCAGGCGATTGGGCAGTAGGGGAGTGACTGAGATGAGTTTTGGAAACGCTTTGCGGTCGGAGTGGACGAAGCTAGCCAGCCTGCGTGGCACGTGGGTGTATGTGGTGTTGTTGGTGGGCTCGATAGCTGGGCCGATGGCGGCTTTCAGCATGGCGGCGGACGCTGGTGCAACCGCTGATTGGGAATTGCTGCTGTTGGGGACCGTGATCTTCAACATGATCGTGATTGCCTTTGGTGGCTCCACCCTGGCGGGTGAGTACAACGATCAGATGAATGCGCATGCGTTCTTGACGCAGGACCGAAGGAGCCTGTGGCTTTCGGCACGGATGACGCTGACCCTTGTGCTGATTGCTGTCTGTTGGGTCATTGGTGTGGCGCTTGCTTGGCTATCGGTGACGGTTTCCCCGCGCGTGGAGTTCAAGGGCGGCGACGCTGCCACGGACATGCTCGCCGGAGTGCTTGGCTTTGTAGTGTTTGGACTAATCGCGATGTCGCTGGGAGTGCTGACGCGCTCGCGCGTGGCCGCTGTCGCTATTCCGCTGGTGTGGATTCTGGTGGTGGAAAGCATGCTGGAGTTCGCGGCGCTGGCGTATGCGATTTTCCGGCCACTGTGGCTGGTCACGCCGGGTGCACGCATTCAGCAGTTGTCGACGCAATTGGGCGGTCTGATGGCAAATCCGGAGAATCCACGCATCGGGTTTGAGGCCGGCATGACGCAGCCGATGTGGTTCAACATCGTGGTGCTGGTGGCCTGGATTGTTGTGGCTGTTGGCGTTGCTCATTGGGTCAATGCCAAACGGGATGTGAAGTAAAAGCAAAAAGTGCCGCGACTACTCGCTTCTCAGGCGAGGTCGCGGCACTTTTTTCGTCGTTAAGCGGGAACGCGCGTGTCGTAGTAGCCTTCGCGGCGCTTGACCCACGCGATGACGGCGTAGGTGACTGGCATGACTACAATCTCGACGGCGGTCTTCCAGATGAAGCCGACGATGACGTAGTTGACGAAGGTACCCCAGGTATCGATGCCGATAGCGGTGGCGGCGATGGAGCAGAAGATGAGCGTATCGACGAACTCGCCAACCACAGTCGAGCCCATCAGTCGCGCCCAGAGAGCCTTTTCACCAGTGCGCTTCTTAATGGCGTTGAGCGACCAGGCGTTGAGCAGCTGACCGACGACATAACCGGCCAGACCTGCGAGAACAAGCTGCGGGACGGTGCCCAGCACAGTGGCGAAGGCTTCCTGATTCTCGTACCACGGTGCCGCCGGGAGCTTGATGGCGGCAAAGAAGCAGAGCATTGCGCCGGCGAGGATGGCGAAAC
The DNA here is from genome assembly GCF_001076435.1 of Corynebacterium sp. 401_CJEI. Taxonomy (NCBI): domain Bacteria; kingdom Bacillati; phylum Actinomycetota; class Actinomycetes; order Mycobacteriales; family Corynebacteriaceae; genus Corynebacterium; species Corynebacterium sp. 401_CJEI. The sequence goes on along the minus strand of NZ_JVIP01000039.1, from coordinate 12,999 downwards.
CGGTCCACACGGTGCGGCGGGTGGCTTTGTAGCCATAGCACTCGGAAAGCACGTCGCCGATGACGTAGCTCAAGGGGAAGAGGAAGAAGGCACCGTCGGTGGCCAGGCCGAAGATTTCCACGCCCTTGGTGGCGGTGATGTTGGAGACAATCAGCACGCCAATGAAAATGGCCGTGAACATCGGGTACAGCGATTTCGGTACCGGGATGTGGCGTGGCGTGGTTGCTGTGGAGTCGGACTTAGTTGCGTTCTCGGGCGCGTGCGAGGTGCTCACAGCGGCAGCCTCGGCGTTGCCCGGCCCAGACTTGGGCAGGTTTTCGTTATTTGTCACGGGAGGGAATGTTACCTGCCGCTTAGGGCTCCAAGCGAGCGCCGATGAAGTCTTCGAGGTTGAATTTTTCTAGCGAGAGCCGAAATCTCCGGGGGCCAGTCTCTCTGTGAGCCGCTAGGATTTCTTCTCGTAACTAATATTTTTCATACGAATGCTGCAAATAAATAGTGCAATGCAGCTAACGATGAGAGACACTAGAGAAATTTCAGAATAGAGCAATGCCCTGTCGGCCTTTGCAGTGACAGCGGTTGTGCTCATGTGAGTAGTTTGCTGAGCAAGCTGTCCCAGCGTATACATGCCATTTGCGATACCTAGTATGCAAAGAATGCTTACCGCTATTCCTGCAGCGGAAATGAACTGTAGTGATTTTATCTGTAGATGTGGTGACATTGCTCACCTCGGAAAGATCCACTTACGAAAAGGCGGGCGCACATCATTCCAGGTTGGATATCAAAGTTTTTGAGTGGCGCATGCCCCACCATTCCGAATTGACAACCGTTATGTATGCCAGTCGATCTAGTAGATACAATTCGGCCGAAATTATCGCGATTTTGGAAGTCGAAACGATAATTGCAAATATTCGCAGGTGCGCTGTATGTGGCAGTTTCTTCGTTAATGTGAGTGCGCTGGCCATCAATGCGGTGGAAGATTTGTCCGCCGGGAACTGGGATGTTTACCCCTCCAAATTGGTAGTGGAATGCTGGAATCCATGCATATCCTGAAGCACTTCTCACGGCGGAAGTAGCTGTCGATGTTTTGGGAACATAATCATATGATGCAGGGTTGTTGCTCTGTGCGCTGCCTCCAAAGACGGTTGTTCCCTGGTCGAGTAATGTGTCAGCGCTATGTGGGCTTGCGGAGGCTGTTCCTGGATGCATTGCGCAAAGAGATGTGACGGTAGCGCTTACAGCTAGGATTAATGATGTGAATTTACGACGGGTTATGTGTCCCTTTTTAGTCATTATTGAGTGTCCTCAAATATGTTTGATAGGCCGACATGGGAAAACTATAACAAAATAATTAATGTCCTATGGGGATTAATGACGTTATTTTGGTAACCGTCTAATCTGGGGGTAGCCGATAGTCAATATGTAAGATTGTATGAACTTTAATTGGATGAAGGGATTGTCGCATTTCTTCTAGTCGGCTCGCTAATCTGTAATGGTGGCCAATTTAAAGCAAGTGATAACCATCAACTGTTCAACGCTCCTACCTCCCACCGGCCGCTACGCCCCTTCGCCGACCGGTCGGCTGCACCTGGGAAACCTGCGCACCGCAGTTCTCGCCTGGGCGCACGCCCGCGCGCAGGGTGGCCGCTTCATCGTGCGTATCGAAGATATCGACCGCCAGCGCTCCCGCCCCGAGTATGAGGTGCAGCAGCTCGCCGATCTCGAGGCCATCGGCATCGACTGGGATGGCGCCCCGGTCCGCCAGTCAGAACGCTCTGACCTGTATGAATCCGCGCTCGCCGACCTCACGCAACGCGGCCTGACCTATCCCTGCTTCTGCACGCGCCGCGAAATCCTCGCCGCCTCCTCCGCGCCGCATGGCGTGCCAGGTCAGTATCCCGGCACGTGCCGTTCGCTTGACGACGAGCACCTCGCCGCGAAGAAAGCCGAATTTGCGGCGGCGGGGAGAAGACCGTCGATACGCCTGAAATCGCAGGTGACTGAGGGGACCGCGACCGATGAACTGTATGGCGAGATTACCGCCCCGATCGATGACTTTGTCCTCCAGCGTGCCGATGGCATGTGGGCCTACAACCTCGCAGTCGTCGTCGACGATGCCGAGCAGGGGGTGACCGAGGTCGTGCGTGGCGATGACCTGATGTCCTCCGCCCCGCGTCAGGCGTACTTGGCTGGTCTTTTGAGGTACGCGACGCCTTCGTTCGTGCACGTACCACTGGTGGTGAACTCGGAGGGGCGCCGGTTGTCCAAGCGTGATGGCGACGTGACTCTCGGCGAGGTGCCCGTGGATGCAGCGCAGCGGTGGATTCTGGATTCGCTCGGTGGCGGTGTTGGTAGCGATGGTGGCGGTAATACAGAGATCGACTCCATCGCTGACCTCCCGGAAGCCCTACGCGCGGGCATGAAAATTCCTCGCGAACAGGTGATTTTCTAGGGGCCGCCGAGAACTACCGCTAGCGCATACGTTATCGGCAAGAGTGCGAAAGCAACTAGTGCCGCCACGATTGTCAAACCGTTTGATCGGGCCTTCAGTGCTGCAAGAAAGCTAACCAGACCGAATCCGAAGACTCCGGCAGCGAGGGGTATTGTCCAGAAATTGGAGAGTGCAGTGCTGACGAAAAACAGTCCAATGTAGCAAGCCAAGGCTAGGAAGAGTGCGGCAGCGGCGAAGTTTCGGTAGCGATTCATGATGCGGGGCCTAGGGCTCTGCTAGAGGATCTTTGCCACCTAATTTCATTTCGAAGCGCTTGTAATCCTCGAGGGAAGCGAAGTGGCGAGAATAGATGTCGATGTCTGTATCGACGCGACCGTAAAGAGCGGGGGCGACATCTACGATGTGGCGCAACGTGACAGATCCTCCCGAGTGGGAAGGCTCTTCTGGGACTAATTCATTTTCGTGGGCTAATGCTTCGACCTGCGCGTATGCGGCACTATCAGAATCGGCATAGACAATGTATAAGTCTCTCACGGAAGAAGCTCCCATTCACTGAGGTTGAATCTCTTTGCTTTATTAACTCAAAAACTGCAATTCCGATGTATGGTTCCATCTAATTTTCCGTTCTTCGAATTCCGCCTAGTTCAGTACGAATTTGAGGCTTTCTTGTTGGATGCCACGACTACTCGAATTGATACACATTGGATTGTTGCTGAAACCTATGCTTACCCTACTACTTCGTTACCCTCGGGGCATGCCTACTCTTCTTGTCGTCCACCATTCCCCGACCCCGCTTCTGCAGGAAGTCCTAAGCCACGCGCTCGAGGGTGCCAACGATCCCGCGCTAGAGGGCGTGAATGTCAAGGTCGTCGAGGCTCTCGATGCCACCATCGATGACCTGACCAGCGCCGACGCCATCCTGCTCGGCACCTCCGCCAACTTCGGCTACATCTCCGGCGCGCTCAAGCACTTCTTCGACACCACCTTCCGGGAGGCGCAGGAAGTCACTAAGGGGCTGCCATTTTCATACTGGATCCGCGGCGGTTTCGACACCACCGGCGCGGAAAACGCCATGAAAACCATCACGACCGGCTACAAGTGGGAGCTTGCGGCCGAACCCGTCGTGTTTGTCGGTTCGCTTGACGACGACATCTCCGACCGCCTGGTAAATCTCGGTGGCACCATGGCTGCCCAAATTTTGGGCTGATTGAAGATTTAGTGTCGAAGCCGTGAAATAATGGCCTGGTGAAAGATTCAGGGGCACAGGGGTCGCAGGTGACGTCGTCAAGCGAGAAAAACCGCAAGCCCATGATGAGTCTGCTGGGGCCTGCGTTTGTGGCGGCGATTGCCTACGTGGACCCCGGAAATGTGGCTGCGAACCTGTCTGCGGGCGCGAGCTATGGGTATCTGCTGCTGTGGGTGCTGGTGGTGTCCAACCTCATGGCGATGGTTGTGCAGTACCTGTCGGCGAAGTACGGCCTGGTGACGGGGCGGTCGCTGACCGCAGGTGTTGCCGACCGCTTTGGTTCGAACCGGCCGGGGCGACTGGCGTACTGGGTGCAGGCCGAGATTGTGGCAGCAGCGACGGATGTGGCGGAAATTATTGGTGGTGCCACCGCGCTGTACCTGCTCTTCGGGACGCCGATGCTGCTCGGCGGCGTCATTGTCGGTGTGGTCTCGCTGGGGCTGTTGCTGCTGCAAGGCGGGCGTTCGCAGCGCACTTTTGAAGGCGTGATTGTGGCGTTCCTGCTGGTCATTACGGTGGGGTTCCTGGCCGGGCTGTTTGTCACGGGCTTGAGTCTCGGGGAGATGGCCAGCGGAATTCTGCCGCGCTTCCAAGGCGCGCACACCGTGGTGCTGGCGGCGTCCATGCTGGGCGCGACCGTGATGCCGCATGCGGTCTACCTGCACTCCGGGCTGGTGCGCGACCGCGAGTACAAGGTGGAAGATGACGCCTCGCTGCGCCAACACCTGCGTGCCACGCGTATCGATGTCTTCGGTGCGCTCGTGCTGGCCGGGTCGGTGAATATCGGCATGCTGTGTCTTGCGGCCGAAGCGCTCCCGGGGGTGGAGGGGACTGACTCTATCGAAGGCGCCCACGCCGCTGTGACCAGCGCACTTGGTCCCGTGGTGGGCATACTTTTCGGCGTTGGGCTGTTGGCCTCCGGGCTGGCGTCGTCCTCTGTCGGCTGCTACGCCGGCGACCTGATTATGCGTGACCTGTTGAAAGTGCACGTGCCGATGCTGGTGCGCCGCATAGTCACCATCATTCCGGCGCTGCTCATTATCGCCAGCGGCGTGGAGCCGACCTGGGCGCTGGTGCTCAGCCAGGTGGTGCTGTCGATTGGTATCCCGTTTGCGCTGGTCCCGCTGGTGCGCATGACCTCCTCGCGTGCCGAGATGGGCATCTGGGCCAACACCCCACTACTGCGCCGGGTCGCGTGGATTATCTGTGGGCTCATTATCGCGCTCAACGTGGCGCTGGTGGTTCTGGTGCTGATGGGGAAGGGGTAGTCAGCGGGCGCGGTGGAAGGCGGTAGCTTCCGGGAGTGGAAGGTGGGGGGCTTCGTCGTAAAGTGTGCGGGAGATGGTAGACAAAGCTGTCTAGTTGGTGTTAGGGTGGGCGACACGATCACAAGATATCGACGAGAAATGGCCTTTGACAGCGTCGATAGGCAACCGCCCGATTCGCGGACCCGGTGCCCCAAAGGAAGATCAGCCCCACAGACCGCCTGCGGGGAAGAGCGAATAGGAGCGCAAAATGCACACCACAATAAGCGACGTCCACATCATCCGCCTCAGCCGTCACACCGCTGACCTCCTCGTCGACGGCCGACCCGTCGCCATCCGGCTGCAAGAAGCCGACATCGACCCCCACTCCCGGAATCTCGTTCAACTCCCCGTCGACCCCGCCTTCTACGCCACCCTCCGCGGCCAGCAACGCGCCGACTACCTCAGCGCCCACGTCCGCGACGGCGTACGCTACGGCCGCATACTCTGGCACGAGCTTGACGACGGTCGTCACTTCCTCACCATCCCCACCATCGGCGGCTACCATGTGCACCAGGTCTTTGAGGTCCGCCGCAGCCGCGAGGGAGTGTGGAGCCGGCACTGAGCTGGTTGCGTGAGCGTGCCTGGCGTGATGAGCGCGGCGCGGATGCGAGCGGGAACCTCTCCGCCTAGCCTTGGGCTATGCAGGTACGAGACTCCGCAACACCCCCGTTCTGGCCCACCGAAGGCGAAGGCGACTTCTACACCGACGCCGCCGCAGCCGTCGACCGGCTCACCGAAATCCACCGGGCAGGGATGGCCTACCTAGTCGAGCAGTACACCGCCGCCACCGAAGGAAATTCCGGGAGTGGGCCGGTGCGCGCCTACTACCCCGAACTACGCTTCACCGTCCCGGCCGGCAGCGCCGTCGAGGATGTCGACCCCTCCCTGTCACACGGCTTCGTCGACCGTCCGGGAGTGTATGCCACCACCATCACCCGCCCGGTGATGTTCCGCACCTACCTCATCGAGCAAATCAACGACCTGCTCGCCAACCACGGCGGCGAAGTCGAGGTGCGCGTCTCCGACCAGCCCATCCCACTCCGGATGTGCCGCGGATTCGACGCGGCCGCCGAGGAAGCGGCGGGGAGGGAAGGGGCGTCGGCAAGCATGCTGGCGGCAGTGGAGAAGACGTTTACCCCCATCGACTCCGCCAGCATCGACGACACCATCGCCGACGGTGAAGCCGACTACCTGGGCCTGCTCATCAAACCTTTGAGCCTCTTTACCGCCCAGCGCATCGACCTCGCCCTCCAGCGCCTCGAACACTACACCGGGTCGCACGCCGCAAACATCCAGCGCTTCGTGCTATTTACCAACTACCAGCTGCACACGGACGTGTTCCTCGAATACGCCGCCACCCTCACTCCCGGAAATCCGCACGGGTACACGGCGCTGGCGTGCCCGGGTGGGCAGCGCTACGACATCGGCGCCATCCCCACTCCCGGAGTTTGCCGTCAGCACGCGCACGCCTCGCAGATGCCGGCGTACCACCTGCTTCGCGACGACCAATGCGGCATCACCATCATCGACATCGGCGTCGGCCCCTCCAATGCCAAAACCATCACCGACTGCCTCGCCGTCACGCGACCGCACTGCTGGATGATGGTCGGACACTGCGCTGGCCTCGACGGTCGCATGCGCATCGGCGACATGATTCTCGCCAACGGCTACGACCGCGCCGACGGAGTCCTCGACAACTACGTGCCCCTGGAAAAGCCCATCCCACCGATTGCGGAAATTCAGCTCGCTGTCACTAACGCGCTCGCCCGCGTCTCCGGACTCACCGGCGACGAACTGAAAAAGCGCCTGCGCACCGGCACCGTGCTGTCGACCTCCGACCGCAACTGGGAGTGGCGCTCCCAGGCCGACCTCTACCGAGAGCTGCAGAAATCCACCGCCATCGGCGTCGAAATGGAATCCGCCACCATCGCCGCCAACGGCTACCGCTTCCGCGTGCCCTACGGCGCGCTACTCAGCGTCTCCGACATGCCGCTGCACGACAAACCCAAACTCCCGAAATCCGCCCGCGAGTTCTACCAGTCCTCCAAGGAAGAGCACCTCATGGCCGCCGTGCGCGCGTGCGAGGACATGGCCGCGGCTCCCGACACCCTCCACTCCCGGAAGTTGCGACGGCCGGTGGGAGAGGTCGCGTTCCGGTAGGGCACTTTCGGGAGTGCGTCGTCAAGCCCGTTTGTGCAGATTGTGCATGCTTTACGACGGCTGTGGACAACGCCAAAAAGCGATTGAAGCCGCCCACTCCCGGAAACTAGCCTTAGCCCCATGACGACATTGGGACTGCTCAGCGCGCTGGCGACACGGGGTATTGACGTGCTCGCCGACCTGCGCGCCGCACTCCCGGAAAAATCCACCGGGCACCGGGAGTTGGCAGCCAGCATCGGCTTCGACCCCTTCCGCCTCAAGCGCCTGCTGCGCTGTGCCGAGCGGCTGTTCGGCACGGTCGAGGGCGATATGGATGTCGAATCCCGCGACAAAGCCGTCGCGATCGCCCGGGAGCTGAAGCTGTCGCTGGACACGGTCATGCAGATCGACAAGCGCTCCGGGCAACTCAACAACGTCGAAATCCGGGAGTACTACCGCCTGGACTTCACCCGCGCCGCCGCAGCATACGACTTCGAGGGCCTCGACACCTACATGCGCACCAAGGTCAAGGAGCTCAACCGCACCGACGAGCCGCCGCAGCACCTGCGCGCCCACGTCTCCCGGAATCCGGACATCCGCGGGATGAAGCATCTGCAGGTCACCGGTCCGGCGAACATGATTGACGACCTGGTCGCGCCGCTGACCGTGCGCGCAGCTGAAATCGCCAAAGCGCACGAGGATTACACCCGGGATCGGTGTGTCGGTCAGGCGCTGGCAGAACGCTTGGCACACGGGTCGGAGGGGCCGCTTGACGACGTCGACAAGCTCCGTTACCAGCCCGCGCTCATCGTAACCGCGCAAGACATCGTGGAGTACAGCCCGCGGTTTGCGGCGACCTCCAACGGCTCCGTCCTCACTCCCGGACAATTCGTCGAGGCATTGCTCGCGGACACCGGCTGGGTGCTGGTCTACGACGAGCACAACACGCCGACCGACCTACTCCCGATACACAACCCGCGCCTGGCGACGGAGGAACAGCGCATCGCGATGATCCTCGACAACCCCATCTGCGCGTGGCCCGGGTGCCCGCGCCCCGCCCACGCTGGGCAGGCCCATCACCTGGTCGCCAGGAAAAACGGCGGCGCCACGACTATGGAAAACATGGTCATGACCTGCAAAGAACACAACGCCGCCAACGATGACGACAGGCAAGGCCTCAACGGGCACCTCGAGCGTGACGACGGCTCCGGCGCGGTCTACCGCCACCCGCCGTCTCCGCACGCGCCGCCCGAATTCAACCTTGCCTTCCCGACAGCTCTCGCGGGGCGGGCCTACTCGGGCTACCGTCAGCGCGAATAGCTTTACAGATATACCCATAGGGGGTATATATTGGGGTATGGCTAATCAAACTTTTACTGTTACTGGCATGACATGCGGACACTGCGAGGCATCGGTGCGGGAGGAAGTCTCTGAACTCCCGGGAATCACTGATGTCCAGGTTGACCGCTCCCGGAATTTCCTTTCCGTGACCTCGGATGCAGACATTGACACCGCTGCCGTAATCGCAGCAGTGGATGAAGCTGGCTACAAGGCGGTCGCAAACTAAACCCCCAAGGAGGAAAGCGGATGTCTGAGCAGCAACTTCTCACCCTTGATATCCCCGTCGGCGGGATGACGTGTGCGTCGTGCGCAAACCGTATCCAACGCAAGCTGAACAAACTTGATGGCGTTAACGCGAGCGTGAACTATGCGACCGAGAAGGCGCATGTGGAGGCGCCGGCGGACATCAACCCGCAGCAACTGATCGACACAATCGTGGCAGCGGGGTACACCGCTGAGCTTCCGCAGGAGGAGCCCGAACAGGAACCGGGTGCTGCTCCCGAAGGGAAAGACCGGGAGCTGGAAGACCTGCGCAACCGAGTCATCGGCGCTGTCATCCTCACTGCTCCCGTCATCGCAATGTCGATGATTCCTGCCCTCCAGTTCACTAATTGGCAGTGGCTGTGTCTCACGCTCTCGGCGCCGGTCTTTGTGTGGGCCGGCTGGCCGTTCCACCGCGCGACACTGAAGAATCTGCGTCATGGCGAGGTCACCATGGACACGCTGATCACTATGGGGACGACCGCTTCGTTCCTCTGGAGTGTGTGGGCGTTGTTCTTCGGGCGTGCCGGGCTGCCGGGGCTCAAGCACGAGTTCCACTTCACGGTCACTCCTGGTGATGCCGATATGAACATCTACCTCGAGGCGATGGCCGGCATCATCATGTTTGTGCTGATTGGTCGTTACTTCGAGAAGCGCTCCAAGCGCAACGCCGGTCAGGCACTCCGGGAGTTGATGAAGCTTGGCGCCAAGGATGTCTCCGTTCTCGAAAGTTCGGGAGTGGAGAAGCGGCTGCCCGTGGAACAGCTCCGTCCGGGAGTGGTGTTCGTCGTTAGGCCTGGTGAGAAGATCGCGACGGACGGCGTTGTCGTGGAGGGCGCGTCGGCGGTGGATGCGTCGATGCTGACCGGCGAACCGATGCCTGTCGAGGTCGGCCCTGGCGATGAGGTGACGGGAGCGACAATCAATACGTCAGGGCGGCTGCTCGTGCGGGCGACGCGCGTGGGCTCGGAGACGCAGTTGGCGCAGATGGCGGCGATGGTCGAGGCGGCGCAGACGGGTAAGGCGCCGGTGCAGCGGCTGGCGGATCGGGTTTCGGGAGTGTTCGTGCCCGCCGTCATCGCGATCGCCGCGGTCACGCTGGGCGCGTGGTTGCTTACGGGGCACGGCGCGAGTGAGGCGGTCACGGCTGCGGTCGCCGTGCTCATCATCGCGTGCCCGTGTGCGCTTGGCTTAGCGACGCCCACAGCGCTCCTGGTCGGCACGAGTGAAGGTGCCAAGGCTGGTGTGCTGCTGCGTGGCCCGGAGGTGCTGGAGTCGGCGCGGAAGGTCGACACGGTTGTGCTGGATAAGACCGGCACGGTGACTACGGGTGTGATGGAGTTGACGGAGGTCCCTCCCACTCCCGAAAATCTGCTGCCGCTTGCCGCTTCGGTGGAGGCGGCGTCGCATCACCCGATTGCGCAGGCTATTGTGCGTGCGGCGGATCCGGATTCTCTACTCCCGGTTTCGGATTTCCGGGATATTCCGGGAGTGGGGGTTGAAGGCACCGTGGATGGCCACCGCATCGAGGTCGGCCGCTCCGGGGAAAATTCCGGGAGTGGGGGGACGGTGGTTGCGGTGCGCCGCGACGGCGAGCTCCTGGGCACGTTGGAGGTGTCGGATTCGGTGAAGCCGACGTCGGCGGCTGCGGTCGCGAAATTCCGGGAGTGGGGGGTGCGGCCGATTCTGCTGACCGGCGACGCCGCCGGCCCGGCGTTTCGGGTCGCAGATGAGGTCGGTATTGCTCGCGAGGATGTGATTTCGGGAGTGATGCCGGAGGATAAGGTCGCGACGATTGAGAAGTTGCAGGCTGGCGGCGCGTGTGTGGCGATGGTCGGCGATGGCATCAATGATGCTGCGGCTCTTGCGCAGGCGGATTTGGGCATGGCGATGGGCACGGGCACCGATGTGGCGATGGAGGCTGCGGATATCACGCTGGTGCGTGGTGATCTGTTGGCGGCTGCGGATGCGCTGCGGTTGTCACGCCGGACGCTCCGCACGATTCGTTCGAATCTTTTTTGGGCGTTTTTCTACAACGTTTTGGCAATTCCTGTCGCCGCGCTGGGGTTGTTGAATCCGATGTTGGCTGGCGCTGCGATGGCGTTTTCGTCGGTTTTTGTGGTCGGCAACAGTCTGCGTCTGCGCGGTTTTTCTCCGAGTCAACCAGCTATTCAAAAAGGAGTAACTCATGAGTGAGTCTTGTTGTTCGTCGCAATCGCATTCGCTTGACGACGATTCTTGCTGCCATGACACCACTGATCCCGGTTATCTCGTGGAGAAGCGGCGTTATGAATCCCGTATCCGTCGCATTGAGGGGCAGGTTCGTGGCATTGGTCGGATGATTGAGAACGAAGAGTACTGTATCGATGTTTTGACCCAGATTTCGGCGGTGAATTCGGCGTTGAAGTCGTTGGCGTTAACTCTTCTGGATGCTCACCTCCATCACTGTGTGGTGCATGCGGCTGAGGGCGGCCCGGAGGAGTTGGACGCCAAGCTGGAGGAGGCCTCGGCGGCGATTGCTCGGCTGGCTAAGTAACTCCCGGAAAAATTCCGGGAGTGGGGGCGAAACAGCAGTCGGCAGCCGGCAGCCGGCAACCGGCAACCGGAGTTGGTTGCTGTTGGTGGCACCGGTTGCGCGGAAGTGTCGCTTAAATGCCTCGTTTTCCCAGGTAGGGGGCGCGTTTTGGGAAAATGAGGTTTGTTGGGTAGTCTTTAACGACGTTGGAGGATTCGACTAGCGGCCTATGTCACACGCCTGGAACGCGTGCGGGAGTCACATCCCTCGTGGGTTCAAATCCCACATCCTCCGCAGAGTGAAAACCCCCGGTTTACGCCGGGGGTTTTCTTGTATTTATGCAGGTGAGTGGATTTGCGGGTTAAGTAAAGAAAAGTGTGTCCGCATGCCACCATAACCCCAGACCACACACCACAAATCACCAAAGAATAGCTCCCCGAAAGCTATTACCCACACCATCCCGCACCTCCGGCCACATTTGTGCTAACCGCACACCGGTTGGATTAAAGGATGACCACCAACCGCCCCAGCTGCCCACTATGCGGCAACAACACAAAGAAAAACGGCACCACCAGCAAATCAACCACCCGTTGGCGCTGCACCCACTGCGGACACTCCTTTACCCGCAACACCCAAACCCACAACAAAAACACCGCCACCATGGCTTTGTTCATCCAATGGGCCACCGGCACCCAATCTCTAACCACCTTCGCCGCACACCATGGCGTAACCAGGCAAACCATGCACCACCGATTCCGATGGTGCTGGTGGATCATCCCCACACCCACCATCGACTCATTCCGCATCCATGACCAAATCTTCCTCGACGCGACCTATCTAAAGTCCGGATGCCTCCTGATCGCAGCCAGTAAAACCCACGTCATCAACTGGACCTGGGCCAGACACGAAACCACCGCCGCCTACACCGAACTCCTACGCCCCATTGCCGCACCACTAATCGCAGTCACAGACGGCGGACAAGGTGCCCAATCAGCCATCCACCACTGCTGGCCAACAACACGCATCCAACGCTGCCTCGTCCACGCCCAACGAACAGTCTGCCGCCACACCACCAGCAACCCCCGCACCGATGCCGGCAAAACCCTCTACCGCCTAGCCCTGAAACTCACTCGCATCACCGACCTTGACCAAGCATCCACATGGGTCGCCCACCTGCACGAATTCGACCACACCTACCGGGAATGGATGAACGAGAAAACCACCATCAAAGACCCCGTTACCGGCGCCTACACCAAGGTCTACACCCACCAACGCGTCCGAGCGGCCTATCAATCATTGCTATCTCTGCACCGCAGAGACCTGCTGTTTACCTACCTGCAACCCCCACCAACAACCATCGACCCCGACAACCTTGCAGCAACAACAAACAGCCTCGAAGGTGGCATCAACGCCCCCATAAAAGAACTAGCCCGCAGACACCGCGGACTATCACTACCGCATCAACGCACAGTGATGGATTGGTGGCTGTATCTACATACAGAAGTCCCTGACGATCCGGTCAAGATCGCCAGGGACCAACGATGGGGTCAAGACGCACTTTCCACAGCAACAGACCTGATCACCCACAACACCACAGCCACTACCAATGACATCGGTGCACCAGCAGAATACGACACCGCCATCGACACCAGCTACCAACACAACCTCGGCATCCAAAAAGGCTGGATCAAATAACCGCAACACGCCCGGAAAAGACACACTTTTCTTTACTTAACCC
>NZ_JVIP01000038.1:0-17376 GCF_001076435.1 Corynebacterium sp. 401_CJEI | reverse complement strand
TACACCGTGGTTGTGCACACCCCAGCCTGCGCGGCAATCTCGGCAACACTATATGAGCCGGCCATAAGCATCTCGTAGATCACGCGATGCTTATGCATCATCGAGACCTTCGGGTAGTGCGATTGGTGCTGGATCTCAATTCCGGCTTGTCGCGCCCACCGCCTGACAGTTGGTGAGGGTATCCCTAACTCACGTCCAACTGCGCTTGCTGATGCCCCGTTGGCGATGTGTTGAAGCGCAATCGGTTTGATGGCACTGTATTTCGTTCGGCGGGTTTGCTTCACTACTTCTCCTGGTCGAAAGTGGTGATGCATTCACCGCCTGAACCTACCGCCCAAAAATGGCCTGAAAGCGTCATAAACTCGCACAGTTTCACATTTGCAGCCCGTTGAGCTGGGCGTGGACCCCGCCTTTCCACACTGTTGGTCGTTGATTTCCATCGCGACGGAGCCCCGCGTGCACGGACTCCGTCGCTTCCTGTTACTCTCCGGCGAATGTCTCCAACTGCCGAATAGCGCCGGAGACAATCAGGAGATCACCTGCGGAAATGCGGTCGTCGGCAAGCGCAGGGCGGAATCGCTGACCGCGCTTTTGTACGGCGACAACCGTAATCGGTGCGCTCTGGTTAATCTCCGCCACCGTCTTATCCAGGCAGTGGATTGGCGGCGCGACCTTGCCTACTGCGTAATCGCGGTCGAACTCCAGGAAGTCCTGGACCTTGCCGCCGATGAGGTGCGCAATACGACGACCGGTGTCGGCCTCCGGGCGAATGACGTGGTGCACACCAATCTGGCCCAGGATTTTGGCGTGGGCCTGGTTATCGGCCTTTGCCCAAATCATGGGCACCCCCATATCCACCAGCGCAGACGCGGTCAGCAATGAAGCCTCAATGTCACTGCCGATGGCGATAACAACACGTTCGGCTTCATCGACACCGAGCTGCTTCAGTACCTCCGGCATGGTGGTGTCGGCGGTGACCACGTGGTCGAAGGTCGAGGACAGCTCCTGAACCACCTTTTCGCGATGGTCTACGCAGAGAACCTCGATACCGCCAGCGACCAGCTCCTCGCCGAGTGCCTGTCCGAAACGCCCCATACCGAGGATGACAACAGGCGAAGAGCTGGCTTGGTTGGAGAAATGATCTGCAAAACCAGCAAACGGGTTGAATTTCGAGTTAGCCAATGAAGGGCCTTTCTTCTGGATATTCGTAGACGCGCTGGCGTGGGCGGGCGGCCAAGGCCGTCGCCAAGGCGATTGGGCCAACACGTCCGGTGAACATCAGCACGATGAAGATTGCCTGTGCTGCCACCGGCAGGTCGGCGGTAATACCTGTGGAAAGGCCTACCGTGGCGAAAGCACTGATTACTTCAAAAAGAATTTGGTCAGTAGAAAACTGTGGTGCTAGGAAACTGACGGCGATTACTGCCAGGAATACCTGGCCGATACCGAAGGCAAGGACAACGAGAGCCTGGCGCAGCACCTTTGGGTTGAGGCGCCGCCTAGCCACGGACACGGAGGTGTCACCGCGAATCTCCGCGAGAACAGCGGCGAGAATGACTGCCGACGTCGTGATTTTCACGCCACCTGCAGTACCGCCGGTGCCACCACCAATGAACATGAGGAAGTCAGTGCCCAGCAGTGTCGATGGATGGAACTCCGCGTAATCGAGCGCGTTGAACCCCGCGGTACGCGGGCTCACACCAGCGAAGAATGAGTTGAGTATCTTCTCCCCCGCGGTGAATCCAGACATGGCATTGGACCACTCCCCAAAAGCCACCATGAGCGTACCCAAAGCAATCAGCAGAATCGTGCCTTTAATGGTGAAGCGAGTAGTCAGCGACCAGCGTTTAGGCAGCTGTCCTCGAGTGCAGACACTAAGCCACGCTTTGCCGTGCCGCCAGGCCTCGAGCAAAACAGGAAAACCCAGACCACCCACGATGAGGGCGAAGGCCAGTGGCAAAAGCACCCAGGCATCGCTATAGAACCCGATGACATTGTCGGTATACAGAGCGAAACCGGCGTTGTTGAAGCTTGAGATGGCATGGAACAAGCCTTCCCATGCAGCCTTTCCCCAGCCATACCCGTATCCGGAGTGGAACCGCAGCGTAAGTGCCACTGCCACCACAAACTCCACCAACAGAGTGAAGCTAACGGCAGCACGGACAACCCACGAAATCTCGCCCATATCCATACCGCGGCCTTCAACGCGGGCACCGGCACGGCGGTTCAGGCCGAGCCTTCCTGCTACGAAGAGGCCGAAAAGTGAAGCCAAGGTCATGAACCCGAGACCACCCAGCTGAATCAACAACATGATGACGACCTTGCCGAAGGTTGACCAATGGGTGGCCGTATCTACGGTGATCAGGCCGGTCAGGCTTGTTGCCGAGGTGGCTGTGAACAGCGCATCAGACAGCGCCGTGGGCAAACACATATCCCCAGGGCTCGGGGCGCACTGCCCCGTGGGATGGCTATTGGCCGCCGAAATCGGCAGCATTAGCAAAACCGTGCCAGCGGTTATCAAGGCGACATAACACCACACCACCAACGTCGTGGGACGAACTCCCCGACGTGTTTTAGTGGCCTGCCGCGACAGCGTAATCACCATCGGAACGTTAGTCCTCGTGGCCAGCGATGTCGAGGGGAATGCTGATATTCCGCCTCTGCATATGCCGGGACTTAGCGGGGAGCTGCTTTACGACCCCAGACACCGGTGCGATATCCCGTACACATTTCGCGCCCCATCCCCGCCCCCACACCCCACCCCGCTTTGGCTACTGCGGAAACCTTGAGTTATGGTCGGGTTCATGATGACACCCCTGATGAACACACCCGCGCCGTGCGGCGCACAGTGGTGGTGGCTCGCTTAAGTCCGCGAGCAACGTCACGTCATCTCATTAATGTCGACGGCAAACCCGTCAAGTACGAGCTCGCAAGAAGATAAATCTGGCGGGCTCTTTTCTTTTATCGGTTCGACGAAGAGAACCAGGGCCCGCTGAAATAAACAACAGCAACGAAAGGCTCTCTTCAATGACTGATTACAACCCCAGCGCGGATGCCATCGCCAAGGCTTCAGCACCGACTGCAACCAGGGTGCCGTCGGCAAGCGTTAACGGCGCGGGCGAGGTGCGCGAAACCCTCTTGCCTGCATTTTTCGGTCGCTTCGGTGGACAGGAAGTGCCGGAGTTCCTGCTGCCAGCACTCGATGAGCTGGAAGCGGCTTACATCGAGGCGATGAGCGATCCGGAGTTCCAGCACGAGCTGGAAGAACTGCGTCGCGATTTCCTCGGCCGCGCAACCCCGCTGTTCGAATGCCGACGTCTATCCACGCCGAACACGACGATTGTGCTCAAGCGCGAGGACTTGAACCACGGCGGCGCGCACAAGGGCAACAACGTGGTCGGCCAGGCGCTGCTGGCAAAGCGCATGGGAAAAACCCGTCTCATTGCTGAGACGGGCGCAGGCCAGCACGGCACGGCCACCGCGATGGCCGCAGCGCTGCTGGGACTTGAGTGCGAGATTTACATGGGCGCGCACGATGTCGCCCGCCAGCACCCCAATGTCGAGCGCATGGAGCTCATGGGCGCGAAGGTCGTTCCCGTCACCACCGGCGAGGCCGGTTTGAAGGATGCTATTGACGAGGCACTGGTCGAGTGGAGCAAGACTCTCGACTCCACTTTCTACCTGCTGGGCACAGCCGCCGGACCGCACCCATTCCCCACTATCGTGCGTGAATTCCAGCAGGTCATCTCGGAGGAGTCACGCAGTCAGATGGCCGAGCGTTACGGCAAGCTTCCCGACGCTGTCATCGCAGCCGTCGGTGGCGGCTCCAACGCCATCGGCGCATTTGCTAACTACATCGACGACTCCGATGTCGCCCTCATTGGCGTCGAACCCGCAGGTGAGGGTCTCGACACCGACCGTCACGGCGCGCCCATCAATGCGGGCAAGACTGGTGTCCTTCACGGCATGCGCTCATTTGTCATGCTTTCCGACGACGGCGAGGTGTTGCCATCGCACTCCATCTCGGCGGGCTTGGATTACCCGTCTGTTGGCCCGGAGCACGGCATGCTGAAGGAGAATGGCCGCGCCAGCTATGTCGGAATTACCGACGAGGAGGCGCTGGAAGCGTTCCAGCTGCTCAGCCGCATGGAGGGCATTATTCCGGCGATGGAATCCTCGCATGCGCTGGCGCAGGCCATTAAGATTGCGCGACTCCGTGAAACCGACCCTGCCGCTGTTAGCGAGCTCGGGCTGCCGGTTCACGAAGGCGATGAGCCTTTGCTGTTGCTCGTGAACCTGTCGGGTCGCGGTGATAAGGATATGGAGCAGGTCCGGGAGTTCCTGAACCAGTAGGAATAACCAGTAGGGATTGCTTCCCCACTAGCTGCCTAGCAGGAATCGGACCAAAGCTAATTCTTGTTAGGCAGCACGGCGATCGTCGGCGGCGATGCCCTGCTTCGGGTTCGCCTCCACGATGGCTTCGGCAAGCAGCGATGCCAGCGCATCCTGCTTGGATTCCTTGCCGTCCTGGAAAATCGGGGACACAGTATCCATAATCTCGTTGAATGCGTTCATCAGAGGTCACCTCTCTTAAGATCTCTTTGATCTTTATTGTTGGACTTCTCCAACCGATTCTTTGCGATTCCGCAGTTGAAACGTCGTTTCATCGAATCGTTTGGAACTTATGACTTGCAACCGTAGACGACAACACAAGACCTGGCAAGCGCTAAACTTTATTTTTAGTTAACCTTTTGTTAACTTTTGGACGCTTTTTAGCTCAGGCACTGAGCCACAAACAGCGCCCCTCGACGCCGCCCCATACCTCGCTTTACTGCCGTTGATAACGGCTTCAAAAATCACGCTTTTACACAACCAAAAACAGGGCGCGGAAGTCTCTTTTGGTCAGACATAAACTATCCCCACTAAAAGCGCTTGCAGCCAACATTGAATGTGGGTTACACACCGCGCTCAATCGTCACCCCACGCAGGGATAGCCGCCAGTTCCTCAGAGGTCAACCCCATCGACAATTAAAGAAAAAGGGGCCCCTGCCAGCGGAAATAGACCACCGACAGAGCTGCCGGCTGTCAAAGATGCTGCCGCGAAGGCCACCCCACCCCACTATCGACCCAACCCCAGCCTCACTTGATGTGACCGCAGCCACAGAACCCTCAATCTGAGGCAGTTTTTCCGCCTTTACAGCAAACCGGCGATCAAGAAAACAGAGCCCCAACGGCCCCTTCCAGGAATGCCCCCAACATCGGCTCTACCAGCGACCGTCGGTAGAGGGTTTAAAGCAGCGATTCGCCCGTCGAGCACCCTATCTCGCCCGACTGAAAAACACCCCTAAAAGGGTGAGGTAAATCACACCGCGAGCGCCACTAAAAGCCGTTTTAACGACGATCAGTGAACACCCCAATACGCCGAACAGCCTCTTCCATCTCGGACGTCTCACCGGCGAAGCAGAGGCGAACCCACTGATGGCCGTTCTCTGTGTCGAAGTCGATTCCAGGGGCAACGGCCACGCCCGTTGCGGCCAACAGTTCCCGAGCCCAAGTCATGGAGTCGACGGAGTTCGGGTCGTCGTAAAGCCCTGCGATATTGGCGTAGATATAGAAACCGCCGTCGGGTGGGGCGATATTACCGAGACCGACGCGGGGCAGCCCCTCGAGCAAAACGTCGCGGTTGCGTGCGTAACGCGTCACGTGCGAATTGAGCTCGGCAATGGACTCGGGGCTGAACGCTTCCACCGCCGCTGCCTGCGAAATTGCCGGTGGACAGACAGTGAGGTTGGCTTCGAGGCGATCAAGCGGCGCACGCAGCCACTTGGGAACGATTAGCCAGCCAACGCGCCAGCCGGTCATCGAGAAGTACTTACTGACACTGCCGACCACGACCGCCGCGTCGGAGAACTCGCGTGCAGACGCACACTGTCGGCCATAAGTAATGCCGTGATAAATCTCGTCGGAAATGAGCAGGCAATCGTGCTGCTCACACCACTTCGCAATGGCACGCAGCTCGTCGGCATCGATAATGGTGCCAGTGGGGTTGTCCGGGCTGGTGACAATCACGGCCTTGGGCACGCGCGGAAGTGCCTCCAGGTGTTGGGCGGTGAGTTGGAAACGAGTCTCAGGACCACAGTCAATCTCGACAATGTTGGCGCCGAGCGCCTGCAGCGTATTGCGGTATGCGGGATAGCCCGGGCGCGCGAGCACGATGTCGTCGCCAACATCGAGGGCTGCGAGGAAGAGCGCTACGAAACCGCCGGAAGAACCGGTAGTGATGACAACATCAGCGGCTTCCGTGGCCGTGCCGTAGTTTTCACGATGCCAGGCGGCGATGGTTGCACGCAGCTCAGGCGTGCCGACGGCCGCTGTGTAGCCCAGAACCTGATTTTCTAAATCAGCACGCGCACGGGCAATCGCGGCAGCCGGGGCCGCGGTCGCGGGCTGTCCCACGCAGAGGAATAGAGCGTCACCGTGAGTGCGCTGACGCTCCTGTGCGAGCGCGAGAACATCCATCACATGGAAGGGTGCGACCTCACAACGGCGGGATGCTAGGTCGCGCTGGGGCTGGGATGCCTGCGGTGACTGCGAGGAGTTTAACGGCTGCGGTGACTGCGACGACTTTGGCGACTGCGGAGATTCGGCGTGCATACCTTCATCTTTGCAGCCGCCGAGGCCACCCGGGAAATCCAGTTCATCCCGGGTGGGTGCACCAGTGAGGCATCCGAGTGCAGCCGGACCACCTCAAGCATTATTTAGATGGAAATACGGCCCTCAACTGCAGGTAGTGCAATGTCGGTGCGGTAGTGCGAGCCCTCGAGCTTAATGGTCTTGATGGTCTCGTACGCCTTGTCGCGGGCCTCTTCCAGCGTGTCACCAACGCCGATGACGTTGAGCACACGGCCACCAGCGGAGACCAGCTCACCCGCAGCATTGCGGGCAGTACCTGCGTGGAGAATGCCATCTGCCTCACGGCCAGGCTCTGCACCTTCAATGACATCACCCGTGCGCGTCGACACCGGGTAGCCTTCAGCGGCCAGCACAACAGTCAGAGCGTAACCATCACGCCAAGACAGCGGACCGAAGTCCGCCAATGTTCCGGTAGCAGCGGCGTTGAGCAGCTGCGCCACCGGGGACTCCAGCAGCGCCAGCACGGCCTGGGTCTCCGGGTCACCGAAACGGCAGTTGAACTCAATGACAGCCGGGCCGTCCTCGCCCCAGGCCAGACCTGCGTACAGCAGACCCTGGAACGGGCAACCGCGAGCGGCCATCTCACGAGCGACCGGCTCGCAGACCTCGGTGACAATGCGCTCAGTTGCGCCTTCCGGCAGCCAGGACAGCGGGCTGTAAGCACCCATGCCACCGGTGTTCGGCCCCTCGTCGTTATTACCGACGCGCTTGTGGTCCTGAGCCGGCAACAGCGGGACGACGATTTCGCCGTCGACCAGGCAGAACAGGGAAACTTCCGGGCCGTCCAGGAAGGACTCCAGCAGCACCGGGTTACCGGCGGCCAGAACAGCCTTTGCGTGTTCGAGAGCTTCAGCGCGGTCCTTAGTGACCACGACTCCCTTGCCAGCAGCCAGACCGTCATCCTTCACGACCCAGTTCGGGCCAAAGCGGTCAATGGCGGCCTCGATGTCTTCGTCGGAGGCCTCCGGCTGGATGGCCTCTGCCGAGGCGGTCTTTACCCCAGCTGCCTTCATGACGTCCTTAGCGAAAGCCTTGGACCCCTCAATCCGAGCTGCGTCAGCGTTCGGTCCGAAGACTGCGAAACCAGCGTCGCGCAGCGCGTCTGCCACACCCGCGACCAGCGGAACCTCAGGGCCAATAACAACCAAATCGGCCCCAATTTCCTTGGCCAGCGCAACAGCGCCAGCGGGGTCATCCACGACCAGTGGATGCATGGTTGCAATTTCACTCATACCCGCATTACCAGGGGCTACGTGAAGATCAGTAGCCTGCGGGTCCTTACTCATTGCGTACAACAGGGCGTGCTCACGGGCACCGGAGCCAATTACGAGGATGCGCATAGCAATCATCTTACTAATCAGCCCGGATAACTCTCATCGCACCCAACCCCTCAATCCGCTATTCGGGTTACCCTTGGCACATGAGCACAGTATTTACCAAAATCATCAACGGTGAACTCCCCGGTCGTTTTGTCTACCGCGATGACAAGGTCGTCGCATTTTTGACCATCGAGCCAATTGCGCCTGGTCATACGCTGGTCGTCCCTGTTGAAGAGGTGGACAAGTGGACGGACGCCTCGCCTGAGCTATGGGCCCACCTCAATGAGGTTGCCCAGAAGGTTGGTCAGGCTGTTGTCTCCGCTTTTGACGCTCCGCGTGCTGGCTACCTCATCGCCGGCTTCGAGGTTCCGCACACGCACATTCATATCTTCCCTGCCCACGATATGTCCGGGTACAACCTACAGTCGGTAGATCGCAATCCTTCCGCAGAGTCCATGGATGAGGCCGCCGCCAAGCTACGGAAGGCCCTCGGGACTGACGAAGACGGAAAGTTGGTGCGCTAATCGCCGCTTCAAACGAGGATTTTCGGGAAGAACAACTTCCGGTAGTCCCTGCCCCTGAAGCGCAGGAACCGGAGGCGCAACAACCGGCTGCAGCTGAAGGATCAGCATCGCTCCCCTATGCCATCTTCCGTCCGCTGCGCGGTGTTTTCGAAGATAACTGGGGAGCCAAAGTGTCCAACTCCCGGCCGTGGCCGGTCATCCTCCTGCATGGAACAGGCCAGGTCAAGGGCATTTGGGAGACCCTCGGCGGTCAGTTACGGGAGGATGGCTGGGCTGTCTTCGCGCCAGATTTTGGACACCGTGCAACAGACCCCATCAATCAGTCCATCGACATGCTCGTGCCTTACATCAAGGCTGTCCTGCACGCCACTGACGCAAAGCACGCCGTTATCGTGGGGCACTCGCAAGGCGGCTTAATTGCCACCCTGCTTTCTCTGCGCATTTCCAAGTACATCAAGCATGTTGTCTGCCTTGCCGCGCCCAATCACGGCACCAATCTGGGCGGCATCGCTTCCAGTATCACTAAGATCCCCGGCACAAAGTCGCTGATGAGCAACTTCGTTCAGAGTTACTGGGGCGTTTCCGGTTTGGAACAGCTCACGGGTTCAAAGATGGTTTTGAACTCCAATTCCCACGATATCCTCGGTCCCGGTGTTACTTACACCTGCATTGCCACCAAGTATGACCAGCTCATTTCCCCTCCACAGTCCTGTTTCTTGGATGATGGTGACACAGGCATGGTCACCAATCTCTATGTGCAGGACACGTTCCCTCAAGCCATCGTTTTGCACGAGCAAATGGCGCACGATTGGCGCCCCCGCGCGCTTACTCGCGAGGCACTATTCAAGCTGGTAGGCGAGGATTTTGACCCAATCGAGCATGCGGAATAGACCGCTCCTAACGCGGATTTTCCCACCGACAGCCGCACATCCGTCCCTGCCAAATCCGAGTCCAGCGTCGGGGGACCTCAGAGACCCCGTTCCGGTTATCGCACTTCATGGCACGCTCGATAGTCCCGGCGCGTGGGCACCGCTTGCCGACGGGCTCCGCTCCCTCGGCCGCCGAGTCTATGTACCGGCCTACGGAGACCGTGGCACTGCTGCCCTTGTAGATTCTGTGGCCGAAGTCGACTCCTATATCAACGGAGTCTGCACTGAAACGAACTCGGACACGGTCGATATTGTGGCTCACTCGCAGGGTGGGCTACTGGCTTTCCTGCTGTTTACGCGTCTTGCAAACCATGAATGCGAGCGTTTTTCGTTTCGACGTGTCATCAGTGTGTCGGGCTCTGTCGGCGGTGTAAATCTGACTGGAAGCTCCCGCATTTTGGGCTGGTGGAAGGGGGCTCCTGCCCGCTGGCTAATGGGACAGGCTTTAGCCGATCAAATTGCGGTAGCGGCAGGACAATATGAGCTTCCTGCCGCCAACACTGCCCCACACCTCCGAGGACGCAAGGCAGCTACACCTGACTGGATTAATGTCATCAGCCACCATGACCGCCTGGTCATTCCATGGTCCGATACCGCGCAGAGCTTCCTGCCGGACAGTCGAGCTGTTTTGCTCGAAACCGAGCTGGAGGGCAGGTCTGTTGCGCATTGGAAGCAGCAAACAGACCCCGAAGTGATCGAACTGATCACTCGGCTATTGGCGTAGAGCTTCGACCTAGAACTTGGTCAGCGACTCGCGCGCGGTGACGACATCCGCAAGCAGCTGCTGCGCGGCTGGCGAGGGGTTATCGGAGGTGAGGGCCTCGATGACGACGTCGGGAAGCCCTGCGGCGCGGTAGTCGTCGACAGTGACATCGCCGTACTCGAGGACCCCGTGGAGCCATGCGACTGCACGCGACTCTGGTGAAATGCAGCGTCGTGCGGTGCGTTCCTGCTGGACGAGCACATCACGGTTTTCCACCCCGCGCATCCCCAGCCGTGCAAGAGTGCGAGCAGCAGAGATGAGGTTCTCACCGGCAACACAATCCTGCTGGTTCGGATTGGCCGGCGGCTTCTTACGACCACGACGGCGCACGTAGAGCTCCTGCTGACCAATACCGACCAGGGAGCCATCGCGGTTTCGGATTACAGAGGTGTATGGAACGACCGTCGAATAGCCACCTTCAGTTTCGGCCTTAAGCTTTTCGACCATCTCATCCGGCACCTCTACCTCAAGGTACGCACCATTCTTACCCGGCCGGATAAATTCAAACGACCCAGTTCGCGTCCACGCCTCGTACTTCTTGACATCCAGACGCTGCATAACCAGCGTGCCAAACAGCACATCCGTCATCGAAAACAGTGCACCGCCAAATGCCGCGCCATGCATATTCGCAGTCAGAGCGTTTAGGCGCAGCTCCAATCGCCCCTCAGACCAGTCATCCGCAATCTCAGTGATACGGATGCCGGTGCCAAACAGCGGCGGCCAAATGTTCAGCAAGAACTTTGCCTTAGCCGGGGACATCTCTTTCTCAGCAAGTTTGTACAGGGTGCGTCGCAGCGATGGACCAATAGACATAACTACTTACATTAGGTGTTGACCGGGCGAACGCGGGCATTATTGTCAGAAAACAAAAGTGTGTCAGCTTCAGCACATGCTTTACGACGGTTCCCGCGCCCCACCTTTTATTAAGACAGCGACTATTTCAGCGACTATTTAGGCAGCAAACCGTTCCGCCAGCGTATTGACGCGCAGAGTGAAGAAATCCCGCAATTCCGCGTAGCGGGAATAACCATAAATCCCGCGGTCAGCTGGGTCATCATATTCCCAGCGCTCAGTCTCTACATCTGGCGCGATGTAGTCCGAAACGTCGATTTTCCCCACAACAATGACCACATCCGCACTGTCTGCGAGAGACGGCGTGAGTTGATGAGGATCGCCATCGCACCGTGCCCCCACCTCACAGAGCGCACGCCGCGCGTCTTCATCCAGACCGCGGTCATCATCATCGATGCTGATACCTGCTGACAACACTGTCAGGCCTGGGGCAGCTTGCCGCAGCAGCCCTTCTAGTACGCGTGAGAGTCCCATGTTTGAACTACTGACAAAGAGCACCTCTGACATGGCTCTATCGTAGAATATTTTTCTCGGAGAAATCACCCCAGCTTGTGGGGTTTTCTGGAAGGTTTTGCAGAAAAATGCCAAAAGCGCCCATAGCGCAGGCCCTTCCCCGAGACCAGCCCTATCGACGCTTATGACTTAAGAACAAAGTCCACTTTACATGCGCATGTAACCCCTGTGAAGCGTGGGGCTAGAGTTGCAGATGTGAAAGCTCCGTGGCCTGTGATTTTCCGGCTGTCGGCGTTGCGCTGTCCTGCTGTCGGTGTTGCGCTGTCCTGCTGGCGGCGTTGCGCTGTCCTATCGATGCAATATTCACCTATCGATACGCAGCAGCGTGGCCATAAGTGAATAGCTCATCCATATGTTGACCGGGACTTCCGACAACGTGCGCATAAGTGAAAGAAAATTCCCCCGCCCCAGCCCCCGACAGGCATTTGCCCTTTAATCAGTCTTCAAACGCACCCTTTGTTCCCCGCCCGACCTCCTTAAACCGGATAAAATTGGCGGGGCCGATCGCTCGCGAATAGGAGAATCACCGTGACCGACTCTCGCGATATTAAACCTTTTGCATCCAACCGCGGCCCCAAAGTGACCTCCATCGGTGCCATCATCGGCGCAGCAGCAGTGGGCGGCCTGCTTCTCGGAGGTGTCGGTGCGGGCACCTGCTTGGCGGTCTTTGATTCGCCCGAGCGCTCTGACTACGTCATGCAGCCCGCGCAGCGTGAGGTGCAGGCTGACATCATGGACTCAGACGATGTGCTCACCCCGGAGGAAGAACAGCGCATGCTTCGCGATGTCTCCCGGATCGCCGCCCCTGACGTGGTCCAAGGGCTGCACTACATGGTCTTTGCCGAGAACAAGGAAAACGTTAATGACTCCGTAGAGGAGTACCTGCGCGATAACCACCAGGAGCTCATCGGCAAGGATAAGTTTGCTGATGGCCAGGTCTTCGTCGGCGTGGGCCTTGATCCGCGCCAAGCCTTCGTCTTCGCGGGTGAGGACGTGGCTGCTCAAATGAAGCTACGCAAGAATGACAGCCATCTGAAACAGTCCATCGAAGCAATTAAGCCGGGCGTGCGGGATGACAACATTCCTGCTGGCCTCTTTGCTGGCGCAGCGGCTGCAATCGACGTAGACCGTGCTGCGGATACTCAGTACGAGGGCGCAAAAGAGGACCGGATGGCGGCGGCCGTTGGCCTCGGGGTGGCGGGCCTGAGCGTTGGCGGCGCTGGTGTCGGCCTCGCCGGCGGTGTACGCCGCAGCCGGCAGAAGAAGACACAGCAGGCACGCGAGGACTGGGACTACGTGTCGCAGACCTACACCGATGTGGCGCAACGGCTAAGGGAGATTGATATTCGAGCGCACTCGCTCCAATCAGGGCTGGTGGATGAGCGCCTGCGCCAGGACTGGGAGGGTTTGCGCGATGACTTCCTAGCAATCGATAGCCAGGTTGGTTTCCTCATGTCGATTCCGGCGGATGCGCCAGATGAGCAATTCCGCTCACACTCCGAGCTCATCGCCAACGCGCGCCAACTGTGCGAGCGCGTGGAAACCGCTGAGGCCAATATTGAAAAGCTGCACCGCATTGAGAACGCTGATGCGGATGCTCGCCGCTATGAACTCTACGAGCTGGAGAAGGATCTGGCACAGGCAGGCTACTTGGCCGCAAGCATCGACTCGGCGCTTGAGCGCCACGCGAAGGAGTTGGAAGATGCCGCCACTGAATTATCCAAGGAACCACACCATCCGCAGTTCATGGAGCGCTACCTAGAACTCTTGGATCGCTCCGCGCTCTTGTCGGAGCACGTGCAGTCCCAGCTGCAGAAGCGCAATGAGGCCGACGAGCGCCCCGAGCGCACGCGCATCTACGACTCTGATTTCTTCGCTGGCTCTGGCTACCACGGCTACGTGCCCTTCTATGTCGTGAGCACCTGGGATAGCGATGCCACCACTGCCCGCGACAGCTCTTCCAGTAGCGGTGGCGTCAACAGCGGGTTTAGCTCAGGGTTTTCCGGTTCAGGCGGTTCTTCCAGCTTCTAAGCCGACTTACGGGACAGAGGGGATGCGGACGTTCTGTTAGACGATTTCACCCCTCACGCTACTTAACCCCTACATTTTCCCCTTTAAACCAAAGAACCCCAGGCCGGAAAACTTCCTGACCTGGAGTTTTGGAGCCGGAAACGGGACTCGAACCCGTAACCTACCGTTAGGGTACCCTGTAAAGGTTTGACCTATAATGCCATTTATGCCTGTCAAAGCCGTTTCTCGCGCCACACAGGGACACCTCCCCTACTAGTTTTTGAGGAAAGTCTTTGGGGAAGTGCGGAGTTTTCCGAAGTAGACCCGCAGCTGGACATACGCCACAGCCTGAGTACAAGACTTAACCGGCGGTGGCTACACGGTGTCGACTAGGGGCCACACACCCCTTGCCCCAGCAACCCCTGCCCGTCGCACCCCTACCCCCCACGCATAAAAATGGACTGGGATTGCCCCCAACCCCTCAATTCCGGTTACTGCTCCTGCCACCCCACGTCGTCGGGTGTGACATCCCGGCGCGGGCCCAGTCGCGCAGCGCTCGCCACTGGTATCTCGGATGCAGTACCGCAGATACCCGTCGAAGAGCTGGACGCCTATCTACCAGTCCCGCAGCAGCCCGCCACTCTGCAAATCCCACAACCCCGACCCATCAGCTAGGGCTTTGTCATGCCTTCTGCACCGAGGCAGACGCTCATACCCTTCGACAGGCCGGCGAGGCGGTAGGCGGCTAGCGGGTCCCAGGCACCCGCGGCAAGCCGCCCGGCGCGGGCAACGGCGCCCCTCAATGGGCGAACACAATTGGTAAATTGGTCGTTTCAGGCTATCAATAGTGTCGCAATGAGAGCGCCTAGTGAAATAGCGAGCATCCCTAAGCAATTGACCCAAAACTCGCTACCTAGAAACTTGGCTCGGATATGTGCGATTGCTGCGGTGCAGAAGTAGGCAATGACTCCAACCATCGTCGCTATTCCAATGCCTGGTATCCAGAGCCCAATAATGAGTCCACTTGCTGCTAGGCACTTGATAACGATAAGAGCCCACCACCACTCTGTAGGAAGTCGTACTCCTCTGAGGCAGGCCTCGATGAATGCTACGGGTTTGAGCGAGAGTACCGCGTCTCCGAACAAAATGGCTGCAAGAATGATGGAGGGCCAAGCAGGCGAAGATTCGAGAATCATTATTTTACTCCGTACGCGATTTTAAGACGGGAGATGGAACTGTTCGCGTGAATGGATAGTTCGTCGGTGTCGTATGCACCGGCAGCCCAGCCAAGAAGCAACCCAAGATAAATGTTGTAAAGGATTGTCGCGAACTCTTTAGCGTCATCTTTAGGGAGCATATTGCCTAGGCGCAACACGATTTCATCTACCAAGAGAGTTCGAAGCTCGTTGAGAATCTCTCCGTTGTCTCCCTGTGTGATTAGGGCAGCGCCATACGCTTTCGATAATTCTTCCTGCCCAGTAAACATTTTCAGGAAAGGAGCGAGAACGTCGAGAAGGTTGTCTGATTGTCCACGGAGCTCATCGTGCATGACGGTGATTCGATGTCCGATGGTCTGAATCAACAGCGACTGCTTGCTCCCGACGTTCATAACGGTTCCAACGCTGACGTTAGCTTTCTGCGCGATGGCACGCACATTTGTATCCGCGTACCCGACTGACACAAAAAGGGCATAGGCGGTATCCAAGACTTTATTGCGCGTCGCCTCCTTTTGAGTAGCACGACTTGATTGAACTTGTTCACTGAACATGTTCAAATCGTATCGCTACATCAATCTACGGTCAAGTAGCGATGTGGTTATCCAAGTACATTGCTGTCATGAGAGGCGAGCGGGTTTCCTGCTTACAAGGAGGAAAGTTATAGCTGATCGTCACACACCTACATGTTTTTGCCAGACCAGCTTCTCGGGCCAATAGACTCAAGGATTGCCGAGCGCTTGGCCGATAAGCCTACGAGCTTGTTCCACGGCCAACGCACGACAGGGGCACCGACGACGCGGGTACTGCCTATGCGTGACGACCCATCCGGCACATACCCCCACCCTGGCAAAACTCTGGCCGGGCTCTAACATGGGCAGGCTTGCCGCACCTCGCCGGCGACGATGTGGCGCAGGCCGACCGGGAGCTGCTGCCTGCGGTGATTTCCTATCACGACCTCCGTCACACGGTAGCGACCGCCATGGCTGCAACGGGCAACGCGGCGCTGGCCACCTTGCAACTGGGCCATGCCTCCGCCTCGACTACGGAGGCCGCCTACATCAACCGCGCGGGAGATGTTGACAACTCCGCAATCATTGAAGCGTTCGCTGCCGACGCGCTGGCAATTTTCGGCGGCTAGTCGCTGCCCTCCTGCCGCCGCCCCTGCGCCCTCTTGGCGGGTTAAGTAAAGAAAAGTGTGTCCGCATGCCACCATAACCCCAGACCACACACCACAAATCACCAAAGAATAGCTCCCCGAAAGCTATTACCCACACCATCCCGCACCTCCGGCCACATTTGTGCTAACCGCACACCGGTTGGATTAAAGGATGACCACCAACCGCCCCAGCTGCCCACTATGCGGCAACAACACAAAGAAAAACGGCACCACCAGCAAATCAACCACCCGTTGGCGCTGCACCCACTGCGGACACTCCTTTACCCGCAACACCCAAACCCACAACAAAAACACCGCCACCATGGCTTTGTTCATCCAATGGGCCACCGGCACCCAATCTCTAACCACCTTCGCCGCACACCATGGCGTAACCAGGCAAACCATGCACCACCGATTCCGATGGTGCTGGTGGATCATCCCCACACCCACCATCGACTCATTCCGCATCCATGACCAAATCTTCCTCGACGCGACCTATCTAAAGTCCGGATGCCTCCTGATCGCAGCCAGTAAAACCCACGTCATCAACTGGACCTGGGCCAGACACGAAACCACCGCCGCCTACACCGAACTCCTACGCCCCATTGCCGCACCACTAATCGCAGTCACAGACGGCGGACAAGGTGCCCAATCAGCCATCCACCACTGCTGGCCAACAACACGCATCCAACGCTGCCTCGTCCACGCCCAACGAACAGTCTGCCGCCACACCACCAGCAACCCCCGCACCGATGCCGGCAAAACCCTCTACCGCCTAGCCCTGAAACTCACTCGCATCACCGACCTTGACCAAGCATCCACATGGGTCGCCCACCTGCACGAATTCGACCACACCTACCGGGAATGGATGAACGAGAAAACCACCATCAAAGACCCCGTTACCGGCGCCTACACCAAGGTCTACACCCACCAACGCGTCCGAGCGGCCTATCAATCATTGCTATCTCTGCACCGCAGAGACCTGCTGTTTACCTACCTGCAACCCCCACCAACAACCATCGACCCCGACAACCTTGCAGCAACAACAAACAGCCTCGAAGGTGGCATCAACGCCCCCATAAAAGAACTAGCCCGCAGACACCGCGGACTATCACTACCGCATCAACGCACAGTGATGGATTGGTGGCTGTATCTACATACAGAAGTCCCTGACGATCCGGTCAAGATCGCCAGGGACCAACGATGGGGTCAAGACGCACTTTCCACAGCAACAGACCTGATCACCCACAACACCACAGCCACTACCAATGACATCGGTGCACCAGCAGAATACGACACCGCCATCGACACCAGCTACCAACACAACCTCGGCATCCAAAAAGGCTGGATCAAATAACCGCAACACGCCCGGAAAAGACACACTTTTCTTTACTTAACCC
>NZ_JVIP01000037.1:0-8062 GCF_001076435.1 Corynebacterium sp. 401_CJEI | reverse complement strand
GGGTTAAGTAAAGAAAAGTGTGTCCGCATGCCACCATAACCCCAGACCACACACCACAAATCACCAAAGAATAGCTCCCCGAAAGCTATTACCCACACCATCCCGCACCTCCGGCCACATTTGTGCTAACCGCACACCGGTTGGATTAAAGGATGACCACCAACCGCCCCAGCTGCCCACTATGCGGCAACAACACAAAGAAAAACGGCACCACCAGCAAATCAACCACCCGTTGGCGCTGCACCCACTGCGGACACTCCTTTACCCGCAACACCCAAACCCACAACAAAAACACCGCCACCATGGCTTTGTTCATCCAATGGGCCACCGGCACCCAATCTCTAACCACCTTCGCCGCACACCATGGCGTAACCAGGCAAACCATGCACCACCGATTCCGATGGTGCTGGTGGATCATCCCCACACCCACCATCGACTCATTCCGCATCCATGACCAAATCTTCCTCGACGCGACCTATCTAAAGTCCGGATGCCTCCTGATCGCAGCCAGTAAAACCCACGTCATCAACTGGACCTGGGCCAGACACGAAACCACCGCCGCCTACACCGAACTCCTACGCCCCATTGCCGCACCACTAATCGCAGTCACAGACGGCGGACAAGGTGCCCAATCAGCCATCCACCACTGCTGGCCAACAACACGCATCCAACGCTGCCTCGTCCACGCCCAACGAACAGTCTGCCGCCACACCACCAGCAACCCCCGCACCGATGCCGGCAAAACCCTCTACCGCCTAGCCCTGAAACTCACTCGCATCACCGACCTTGACCAAGCATCCACATGGGTCGCCCACCTGCACGAATTCGACCACACCTACCGGGAATGGATGAACGAGAAAACCACCATCAAAGACCCCGTTACCGGCGCCTACACCAAGGTCTACACCCACCAACGCGTCCGAGCGGCCTATCAATCATTGCTATCTCTGCACCGCAGAGACCTGCTGTTTACCTACCTGCAACCCCCACCAACAACCATCGACCCCGACAACCTTGCAGCAACAACAAACAGCCTCGAAGGTGGCATCAACGCCCCCATAAAAGAACTAGCCCGCAGACACCGCGGACTATCACTACCGCATCAACGCACAGTGATGGATTGGTGGCTGTATCTACATACAGAAGTCCCTGACGATCCGGTCAAGATCGCCAGGGACCAACGATGGGGTCAAGACGCACTTTCCACAGCAACAGACCTGATCACCCACAACACCACAGCCACTACCAATGACATCGGTGCACCAGCAGAATACGACACCGCCATCGACACCAGCTACCAACACAACCTCGGCATCCAAAAAGGCTGGATCAAATAACCGCAACACGCCCGGAAAAGACACACTTTTCTTTACTTAACCCGTGCTAGAGGTTATGACGCAAGTTTATTGAATTCCAGAGAATTTCTGAACATCCGGCGAGCGAAGGAAACGCCCGGCCATTTCCACAGCTGGCTGAGAAGAATCTCCTTCGATTACAAGGGACGCAATCGCCAATTCCCCTGTCGTTCCAGCGAACCAGCCATTGGAAAGCTTGCCATCAATTTCTGCTGTACCAGTCTTTCCGCCAAGTGCACTAAGATCACTCAACGACCTAGCTGAACCGTGGTCAATTGTTGATTTCATCATCGTCCGGAGGCTTTGAATAGTTGTATCGCTGACATGCTGGTCTGCCTGTTTATTCACTACTGTCTGTTCGCCTTGAATGAGCTGTGGAGGAACAAGCAAGCCGCCGTTAGCGACAGTCGATTGCATGAGCGCAATCCCAAATGGACTAGCTAGAACCTCGCCCTGTCCAATAGAAGCCTCCACACGAGGAGGTCCAGCCGGTGTCCGCGGCACCGAACCAGTAAGTGTGGTCATCCCTGGTACGTCGAAGTCGGAGCCAATTCCGAGTTCTAAAGCAGTCCGTTGCAGATCATCTTCTCCCAAACGATCCGAAATGACCGCTTGGGTTGTGTTACATGATTGGGCGAAAGCTTCTTCCAGTCGAACGCTACCTAGATCGAAGTCATGATCGTTGGGAATCGTGCGTCCAGCGACGGTGATATTGCTAGGACAAGGTAGTTCCTCATCCATGCTGACTGCCCCTGCCTCTAGTGCCGCCGCTGTGGTCACAGTTTTGAACGTCGATCCCGGTGGGAATAGCCCGGTGAGTGCGATTGGCCCTTGGTTATTTGCCTTGTCATTTTGTGCAACGGCAAGGACACCTCCTGTTCTAGGATTGAGCACGACTAGAACTGCGGCACGTTGCTCACTGTCCACTGCTTGTTTTGCTGCGCTTTGCAGTGTGTTATCCAGAGTGGTTGCGATTGGCTGAACTCGGCGAGGCGGCTCAGAGGCTACCGTCGTCATACCTTGTGAACTCTCAGCGCGTATCGACCATCCTGAATTAGCATCGAGCACTGACTCCCAATATTTGTTCAATTCAGCATCCAGCGGAGAGTTAAGAGTTTTGGACACGCTTAAGAGACGCCCCTGCTCCACAGTGGAAATTCCCTCAAAGGTCCTAAGTTGCTCTTGTATCTTCCGGAATTCTTCCTGCCTCAAAGTGAGGAGCACGGTGTCTTCATCCTGAGACTCTCCCAAGGTCTGCTCGATCCACTCCTTAGTCGTTGTGGGAGACACTGGTGCAAAAATCTGGGCCAATTCCTGCGCTCTAGAGGCTATATCTTTGCGACCTCGTACCTGAATAACTTTCGTCCAGGTCATATATTCATTGCCCAAGCGATCTTTAATTGGAAGATCGTACTGTTTATCTTCAGCAAAAAAGAGTGCGGAATCATCGCTCAACTGAGCTTCGAAGATCGAAGGCAACCATTGAGGCTTACCATCCTGTCCACTAAGGACGAGCCGACCATTGCTCTCCAACTCCACACCATCTTTGGACCAAGTCACATGAGTATTCTGCTTTCCATTGGAAATATCAGATTTTTCGATGTTGACCTTCACACCATGAAGTGACTGCCGAAATTCATGAAGGGCGCGCTCCGGGTCTGGATGATCCAGATACCGTGCAGCCTTGCTGTCATCTCCCGCGTTGAAAGCTTTGAGAAATACGTCTGAGTCTGATTCCCACGGTAGAGCTGAACAGCTGCTCAACATCACTGCGGAGAGCGAACAGAGTGCAATCACCGACTGACGGAAACGATTGTGCTTAGTCATCATGGGAGTGACGTTAAGTGAGACGCATTGGATGCCACCAATATCACATAATGCAATTGTCTCATTTCATTCACATATAGGCGATGGTAGAAGTGTGTATTCAAGTGGCAGAAATTCTAACGAAGAGCGTCCACGAGCAGTCTAGCCACTTCGCCAATAGCACCATCGTGAGTACTCATTGCTTGTTCTGGCACCACCTGTTTCAGCATGATGGACACCACAATGGGCTCCTCGCCCTCAACCTGGATAATCGAAGCTTCACCATGGAGAAGTCCTACAGTGCCCGTTTTTCCATAGATATCAACGCCGCTTGGAGGAAAGCCTGAAGGAACACGGTGACGCCACACCTGCAACCCCAAGAGTTCACACATAGATCGACGTACCGCTGCACTATCGTCTTTCCAAACCTGTTCCAAGTCATTAGTTATTTCCGCCAACGAAGAGACTGCAGAAAACGCTATATCTGTACTACTCCCCCCTTGGGATTGAACATATTGACGCAATTGTTTCTCCGCCGTCACTAAGCTATTCCGATCTTGCAAGTCATAATGAGGTGGAAACCGTTTAAGAAATGCTTCTCGAGCCCACGCAGGCAGTAGACGCAAAATCTCGTGGGCGGCCACGTTATCTGACACCGATGCGACTTGTTTCATTAAGTCTCGGAGACTCACGTTCACTGCGTCATCAAAGGCAGCGAACCCATACCCTTCGTAAGTTCCTTTGGACGGTGCAACGTCAACACGAAGACGAGGATCCAGATCACCTCGTTGAATCGCTTCCAAAGTGAGGTGGAGGAGCCGGATTTTATATAAGGATGCCACCGTAATTTTCTCGTCTTGTTTGCGTCCGATAGTCACCCCATCGTGCAGTCGCGATGCACACCACCATCCCTCACACCCCGACCGCGTCAACACGTTTTCCAGGGCCATCTCCATCCGTGCAGTCATTGGTTAATCCTTCGACAAATTCTTTCGGCGACCGCCATGGCCTCGGCGCCATTGTCCATCCCACCTCGGCGAACCACTACATCCACGGAAAAATCGAAACGGGAAGGAAGCTCAATAGCATTGTCAAACTGGTGAAAACCGCGAAATACCAAAGACATCCCCTCCCCTCTTCCAATCAATAAGCCCCTACCTAGAGCATCCTCTGAATCATTAATTTCGCAAGACACACCCGACCGAAATAGCTCTCTCGCCAAACCACTGGCTGCACTTGAATTGTCATTCAGGTTCTCCACCAGCAGATTCAATTGAGACAAGGTCTTATCCAACCTTGAATACCCCGGCGGCACCACTAGATCACGTGACAGAGAAAACTGCCTCGCACTGCGGTGAGTACCCAAGGGAACCGGAGCTTGAACAAGCCCCGCATGAATAGCGCCTTCTTCAACACGGGCAAGAATCTCAACAGAAGGCAGTGACGACAAAACTACTCCATCATGCTGCTGTGCCTTTGCTGCAATACGCGATCCTATCTCGCTTGGAAGCGCACTACTGATGGCCAAACGAAACCCGCTTTGCGCACCACTTCGGATACCGTCAATCATCGAATGCATAGTCTGAAGATCGCGATTAATCACCCGGGCATATGGAAGCAAGGTCAACCCTGCCTCGGTTAGTTTCACTTCCCCCGCCCCTCGGATAAATAGCGGTGTACCTACACCAGCTTCTAAGCGCTTAATGGCATTGGAGACAGGCGGCTGACTCACTCCCAGTCGCGCTGCCGCCGCTGTAAAACTACCGGTCTCCGCTAAAGCCACGAAATACTGCCATTGGCGCAGATTTCCCGTCTGAGCAATCATGGGTCTCAGCATAGTGGAGCACGAGTTCGCACCACTGCAGCGTAAAATGATGTCTTTGGCTTGAGCAACACCGTCGCGGTGGCGTCGATAAACAAAAAGGAAGTGACACACAGCGTGGGCATTGGAAACGGACCGCTCATTGTGCAGTCGGATAAGACCGTGCTGCTGGAAATCGACCACGAACAGGCGCAGGAGGCGCGCACCGCGCTGGCACCGTTCGCGGAGCTGGAGCGCGCGCCGGAGCACGTGCACACCTACCGCATCACCCCGCTGGCGCTGTGGAACGCCCGCGCGGCAGGGCACGACGCGGAGCAGATCATGGACGTGCTGGAAACCTACTCGCGGTTCCCCGCCCCGCAGCCGCTGCTCATCGACATTGCCGACACGATGGATCGCTACGGGCGGCTGAAGCTCATCAAGCACCCAGCGCACGGGCTCGTGCTAGAGACGACGGACAGGGCTGTGCTGACGGAGATCCGGCGTCACAAAAAGATCAAGCCCATGTTGGGCGCAGAGATCGACGAGGACTCGATCGTTGTGCACCCTTCCGAGCGCGGCAGGCTCAAGCAGGAACTGCTGAAGGTCGGCTGGC
This sequence comes from Corynebacterium sp. 401_CJEI, assembly GCF_001076435.1. Lineage (NCBI taxonomy): Bacteria > Bacillati > Actinomycetota > Actinomycetes > Mycobacteriales > Corynebacteriaceae > Corynebacterium > Corynebacterium sp. 401_CJEI. The sequence goes on along the minus strand of NZ_JVIP01000037.1, from coordinate 2,484 downwards.
CCGCAGAGGACCTGGCGGGATACGTCGACGGCGAGGCACACCCCATCGAGCTGTCGCAGGAACACGAAGAATGGCAGCTGCGCGACTACCAGGAGATGGCGGCCGATAGCTTCTGGGAAGGCGGCTCGGGCGTGGTAGTGCTGCCATGTGGTGCGGGCAAGACGATGGTCGGCGCGGCCTCGATGGCCAAGGCAAAGGCCACCACCCTGATCCTGGTGACGAACACCGTCGCGGGCAGGCAGTGGAAGGACGAGCTAGTGCGCCGCACCTCCCTGACGGAGGATGAAATCGGCGAATACTCCGGAGAGAAGAAGGAGATCCGCCCCGTGACCATCGCCACCTACCAAGTGGTCACGCGCAAGTCGAAGGGCGAATACCGGGCGCTGGAGCTGTTCGACTCCCGCGACTGGGGCTTAATCATTTACGACGAGGTTCACCTGCTGCCTGCCCCGGTGTTCCGCATGACCTCCGACCTGCAGTCTCGCCGCCGTCTGGGGCTCACCGCCACCCTGGTGCGCGAGGACGGCCGCGAAGGCGACGTATTCAGCCTGATCGGGCCGAAGCGCTATGACGCCCCATGGAAGGACATCGAGGCCTTCCTGGATCGCATGTCCCCCGGCGGTCTCTCGTCCGTTCCCCAGTCCCTGCGGTATTTGATTGACGACGCCACCAGGGCATTCCAGCAGGGCTCCGCCACCGAACCCCACTCGGCTCGTGTCCCGTCTCGCGTGGATACTCCCCAGCGCAACATCATGGACATCACTGGGGACTCCACCGAGATCGCCTCGGAGATCGACGGCGCCGTGGAGGGTTTTCGCCGCGCCCACGACCAGGCCATCGCCGTGGACCCGGCGGACGGCACGAAGGCCTCGGACACCCGGACCTTCCGCTCGCCGCGGGAGATCATGTCCGAGCTGCGCCGCGCCTATACCGCGGGCACACAGGTGCGCCTGCACTACGTGGACTATGCGGGTGCCACCAGCCATGACTGGATCTCCATCGTGATGATGACCCCCTCCACCATCTCCGCGGTGCTCGAATCCACCGGGGAGAGCCTCACGATCCAACCCCACCGCATCGCTGCGGTGGACGTGCCGTGCTAGAGGGTTAAGTAAAGAAAAGTGTGTCCGCATGCCACCATAACCCCAGACCACACACCACAAATCACCAAAGAATAGCTCCCCGAAAGCTATTACCCACACCATCCCGCACCTCCGGCCACATTTGTGCTAACCGCACACCGGTTGGATTAAAGGATGACCACCAACCGCCCCAGCTGCCCACTATGCGGCAACAACACAAAGAAAAACGGCACCACCAGCAAATCAACCACCCGTTGGCGCTGCACCCACTGCGGACACTCCTTTACCCGCAACACCCAAACCCACAACAAAAACACCGCCACCATGGCTTTGTTCATCCAATGGGCCACCGGCACCCAATCTCTAACCACCTTCGCCGCACACCATGGCGTAACCAGGCAAACCATGCACCACCGATTCCGATGGTGCTGGTGGATCATCCCCACACCCACCATCGACTCATTCCGCATCCATGACCAAATCTTCCTCGACGCGACCTATCTAAAGTCCGGATGCCTCCTGATCGCAGCCAGTAAAACCCACGTCATCAACTGGACCTGGGCCAGACACGAAACCACCGCCGCCTACACCGAACTCCTACGCCCCATTGCCGCACCACTAATCGCAGTCACAGACGGCGGACAAGGTGCCCAATCAGCCATCCACCACTGCTGGCCAACAACACGCATCCAACGCTGCCTCGTCCACGCCCAACGAACAGTCTGCCGCCACACCACCAGCAACCCCCGCACCGATGCCGGCAAAACCCTCTACCGCCTAGCCCTGAAACTCACTCGCATCACCGACCTTGACCAAGCATCCACATGGGTCGCCCACCTGCACGAATTCGACCACACCTACCGGGAATGGATGAACGAGAAAACCACCATCAAAGACCCCGTTACCGGCGCCTACACCAAGGTCTACACCCACCAACGCGTCCGAGCGGCCTATCAATCATTGCTATCTCTGCACCGCAGAGACCTGCTGTTTACCTACCTGCAACCCCCACCAACAACCATCGACCCCGACAACCTTGCAGCAACAACAAACAGCCTCGAAGGTGGCATCAACGCCCCCATAAAAGAACTAGCCCGCAGACACCGCGGACTATCACTACCGCATCAACGCACAGTGATGGATTGGTGGCTGTATCTACATACAGAAGTCCCTGACGATCCGGTCAAGATCGCCAGGGACCAACGATGGGGTCAAGACGCACTTTCCACAGCAACAGACCTGATCACCCACAACACCACAGCCACTACCAATGACATCGGTGCACCAGCAGAATACGACACCGCCATCGACACCAGCTACCAACACAACCTCGGCATCCAAAAAGGCTGGATCAAATAACCGCAACACGCCCGGAAAAGACACACTTTTCTTTACTTAACCC
>NZ_JVIP01000036.1:0-59817 GCF_001076435.1 Corynebacterium sp. 401_CJEI | reverse complement strand
TCTCTGGTGTTATCCATGATGCAATGACCGCCTGACCCTACCAGGCCATTTTTGTCATAAACGCAGTCACTAACTCGCATTGGGGCAAAGTAGGGCTAGATAGCAAATGGTGCCCACCCAGCGACACGCCGAGCGGACACACTTTTTGCCTATTAACCCACACTTTTGCTACTTAACCCACGAAACTCAGCGACCGTTCGTAATCGCAGCGCGCAGGGCACGAGCTGCCTCTTCCGGATTTTCTGCCTCGGTTAGTGCGCGAACCACCACAATGCGCTCCGCGCCAGCGGCGATAACTTCGCCGGCGGTCTCGGCGTTGATACCGCCGATTGCCCACCATGGCTTTACCGGGTCACTTGCGCCGCGGTCGTGCGGGCGCACAATATCGGCCACGGAATCCTGGTGGGACTCCGCTGAACCCTGTGCACGCGCCCTCCGCACGAGTGCCGCAGCTTCACGGACCATCTCGACTCCGACGGGCTGACGGTCGGGCTTCGTCGGGGTGGCATACACCGGACCGATCACCGCGTAATCGATGCCATCGTCGGCAAGCGAGGTGGCGAACATGTCCAGATTTCGGTTGGAGCGGCCGATGAGAACCTCGGGGCCAACGATCTGGCGGGCCTGCTCGGTGGTGAGGTCTTCCTGACCCACATGCAGGATGTCTGCGCCGGTCAGCGCGGCAATGTCGGCGCGGTCATTGACGGCGAAGAGCTTGCCGTGTTCAGCGGCGACCTCGGCGAGGGTCTCCACAGCGGCAATCTCGTCGCGGGTGTCGACTTTCTTGTCGCGCAGCTGGATGATGTCGGTGCCGCCTTCGTAACAGGCGTGCAGGAATTCACGCAGATCACCGCGGGATGCGCGCGAGTCGGTGCAGAGGTACAGGCGGGCGTCGGCAAGCAGGGCGCGTCGTGTTGTGCGAGTGGCAGCTGATGAGGCGTTCATGTCCCCATGTTAGGCGAGGTTGAGGATGCGGTGTCGTGACGGAGAGCCCGAAGTCATATGATGGGGGAGTACCACGTTCCGCGGGAGCCGTACTCGGTATCGATGAGATGCCGCTGGCTGAGAGGGCGAATAACGCCGACCGCTTTTACCTGATGCGGGTTATGCCGCCGGAGGGAGGAATGGCAGTGAATGCTGCCGCTATGGGTGCCGCCTCGATAGGTGAGGGTGGCACAGGGGATACGTCGTCAAGCGTTGTTATCGCAGGTGCGGGCATTATTGGCTTGGCGACGGCATGGAGACTACTTCGCCAGGGAATCGATGTGACCGTCCTCGATGCCGAGCCCGTTTCCGGCGCAACCTTCGCCGCGGCTGGCATGCTGGCGCCGGTTGCCGAAGTCGTGTGGGATCAGCCGACGCTGTATCCGCTGATGGTGGAATCGGGCAAGCTCTACCGCGACTTTGCCCAGGCCATCGCCGAGGAATCGGGCCACGATGTTGGCTATATCGAGAATTCCACGTTTGTTTGTGCGGGCGATGCCGCTGACCGGCAGACACTCAGCGAGCTCGTTGAGCTGCAGCATGACATGGGCATGGAGATCAACCGCATCACCGCCACCGAGGCGCGCCGGGCAGAACCGGCACTGGGGCCGGGCTGTGTTGGTGCGGTGGATATTCCGGGAGATCACCAGGTCAATCCGCGTCTGCTCGCCGAAGCGTTGCTGACCATTCTGGGAGACCGCGTCATCCGCACCCGCGCGGAAGAGGTTATTTACGCTTCCGATGCCAACCCCCGCCAAGCCATTGGGCTGCGCGGCACGGACGGAAATGACTACCTCGCCGATGAGGTCGTTCTGGCTGCGGGGCTGAACACCGCCGATATGGCCGGTCTGCCGGAGAATCTGAATCTGCCGCTGCGCCCGGTCTATGGAGATGTGCTGCGTCTGCGTGTACCGGAGCGCCTGCAGCCACTGGTCACTCGCACTATTCGCGGTGTGGTTCAGGGGCGTCCGGTTTATATCGTCCCGCGTGCCGACGGCACCGTCGTGCTCGGCGCAACCTCGCGTGAAGATGACCTGACCGGCGTCTCCGCCGAAGGAGTCCACCAGCTACTCCGCGACGCATACCGCCTGGTGCCCGGCATTCTCGACTGCGAAATCTACGAGATGACCGCCCGCGCCCGGCCTGGTTCCCCAGACGATGTCCCCATGATTGGTCGCGTGGCTCCAGGACTGACCGTGTCCACCGGCTACTTCCGTCACGGCATTCTGCTTACGGCCATCGGCTCCAAGCTCACGGCCGATGTCGTCGCAGGTCGGGAAACTGACAACGACCCGGCGCTTCTTTCCGCCGTCAATCCATTCCGCTTCAGCGATTAGAGGAGGCTCGCTTATGTCCACCACAACACTCAATGGCGAAGGCTACACACCGGCTGCGGGGGAGATGGTCGCAGATCTCGTCGCAAAGCACACGGGGCACGCGCTTAACGACGACGGCACCGCCGCGAACGGTACCCGCCTGGGGATTGCAGTAGCCGTGGATGGTGCGGTAATCCCGCGAGCCAAGTGGGCGAGCACGCCCGTGACAGGTGCAATCGACATCGTGACAGCAGTTCAGGGAGGCTAGAGATGACCGCGAATTCCGCACAAGCAAACATGTCCGCGCAGGAAAATGAAACTGGGGCGGCGAGCGGACTTACACGCGAACCGCTGCGCATTGGCGGGCTGGAGTTGAACTCCCGTCTGATTATGGGAACTGGCGGTGCGACCAGCATGGATACGCTGGAGCGCGCGCTGGTGGCTTCGGGCACCGAGCTGACTACGGTGGCGATGCGCCGCTTTACGCCCGGCACGAAGCAGAACGTTTTTGAGATTCTGCAGCGCAACAATATTGCGGCGCTGCCGAATACTGCGGGGTGCTATACCGCTCGTGACGCGGTGCTGACTGCGCAGTTGGCCCGCGAGGCGCTGGAGACCAATCTGCTAAAGCTCGAGGTCATCGCCGACGAGGACACGCTGCTGCCGGACCCGGTCGAGCTGGTTGCGGCAGCGGAGCAGTTGGTAGCTGACGACTTCGTCGTTTTCGCCTACACCAACGACGATCCGGCGCTGGCCAAGCGGCTGGAAGATCTGGGCTGTGCAGCTGTCATGCCGGCGGGCTCGCCGATTGGCACTGGTCTGGGCATTCTTAACCCACACAACATCGAGCTGATTGTGGACCGCGCGAATGTGCCCATCATCCTGGATGCGGGCATCGGTACCGCGTCTGAGGCAGCTCAGGCGATGGAGCTTGGCTGCGATGCAGTGCTGTTGGCATCCGCAGTGACCCGTGCACATGATCCGGTGGGCATGGCCACGGCGATGCGCTTCGGCGTTGAGGCAGGACTGACTGCTCGCGAGTCCGGCCGCATTCCACGGCGTCGACTAGCCCAGGCGAGCTCGTCGTTTGAGGGCATCATCACTGAGCGCGTCAGCGGCGCACGCGAGCAGGATTCTCTGTAATGGCTGAGCAGGGGGTCAATCTTTCGGACCGCGACCTGCGCCGGTACGCCCGGCACCTAACACTTCCGGGCTTTGGTGCCGAGGGGCAGCGAACTTTGCGAGCCTCCCGCGTCCTCGTCATCGGAGCTGGTGGCTTGGGATCGCCTGCGCTGTTGTACCTGGCCGGGGCAGGGGTCGGGCACATCACCATCATTGACGATGACGTGGTCGACGAGTCCAATCTTCAGCGCCAGGTCATTCACCGTGAGTCCGACATTGGTCGCCCGAAGGCCGAATCTGCCGCGGATGCCGTGCGGCGCCTTGACTCCGAGGCATCGGTGACCGCAATCGTCGGCAGGTTAAGCGTCGACAATGCTGAGGAGCTCTTCGCCACTCACGATGTAGTGCTCGACGGCGCGGACAATTTCGCCACCCGCTATCTGTCTTCCGATGCTGCGGAGCTGACCGGAACCCCGCTGGTCTGGGCCACAATCCTGCAGTTTGCAGGGCAACTGTCTGTGTTCTGGCCGGGCTGCGGTCCCATGCTTCGCGATCTCTACCCCGACATCCCCGACCCCGGCTCCGTGCCGTCGTGCGCCGCAGGTGGGGTTCTCGGCGCAATGGTCGGTCAGATTGGTTCCATGATGGTCGTCGAAGCAATCAAGGTGCTCACCGGTGTCGGCAAGGCCGCCGTCGGCAAGCTCGTGCTTATCGACGCTTTGGAGGCAACCACCCGCACACTGTCCTTTGCAACCGACCCGGAGCGCGAACCCGTTTCCGACCTGACCGAAATTGCGCAGGTGTGCGCAGCATCGTGGTCGGAAAATGAAGACGGCGCGGAGCAGAATGTGCGCAGCGTTGGTCCTCATGCAGTGCGTGAGCTTCTCGCCGAGGGCGTGCCTCTTATCGATGTACGCGAGCCCGAAGAGTATGCAGAGGCCGCCATTGCCGGATCGGTGCTTGTACCGCTCGGCGAAATTCGCAGCCGTAGGTGGGCTGCGATTCGCGAAGCGTGGGCTGAGCGGAACCTCCAGCCGAACTCCCCACGAGTTGTCATTCACTGCCACTCGGGTGCCCGTTCGCAGCAGGCAATTGAGCTGCTGGCTGGTGAGGTCGAGACTGATGGTGCCACGCCGGAGCTCATCAACTTGGACGGAGGTATTGTGGCCTGGCAGGCTGCGGGGCAGGAGACCGTCGTAAAGCGTGGTGGAACGCACTAATTAGCAGCTACCGCCACGCGCTGTTGAACAGTGTGCCTACGCCTGCGGCTTCAGCGTTGTCGACCACAACTCGGTGCCACGAGTGGTGAGCAGACGGACGGTCATCTCGCGTGAGTCGCCGTCGATATCGACTTCGCCGAAGTGCTGGAAGTCCTGTGTGGGGTCGGCGTTGGCATTTTCTTTACCCGGTGCGTGGACGTACTCCACCTTCGGCCCGAAGGTCGAGTCCATTTCGTTGGGGCCGAATGCGCCCGCGTGGAGAGGACCGGAGACGAATTCCCAGAAGGGTGCGAAGTCGGTGAACTGTGCGCGCTCTGGGCTGTAGTGGTGAGCCGCGGTGTAGTGCACATCGGCGGTGAGCCAGACGACATTTGAAACATCTTTAATGGCGCTGAGCAGGCGGGCGATTTCACGTTCACGTCCTGCAGGTGCACCGGCGGCACCATTGGATACGCTTTCTTGGTCACCATCGTCGCCGTCGGGGACGATGATTCCAAGCGGTAGGTCATTAGCAACAATCTTCCACGTCGCGCGGGAGTCCTTGAGGGAGTCGATTAACCAGTTGGTCTGCTTTTCGCCAAGGATTGGTTCTTCGGTTGTCGAGCGCGGATTATTGGAAGTGTTTTCTCCCTTGTAACTGCGCATATCCAGAATGAAGATGTCTAGCAACGGGCCGTAGGAAACCTTGCGGTAGACGCGCCCATCTACAGCCATTTGCTGATCAATTGGCTGCCACTCATGGAAGGCCTGGTAGGCGCGCTTGGCCAGAGTGTTGACATCGCGCTCGGTATAGCGATCGTCGTCTAGGACTTCGTTGGGGTACCAGTTGTTGACTGTTTCGTGGTCATCCCACTGAACCAGCTGCGGAACCTGCGCATTGAAGGCCAAGTAGTTCTTGTCCATGAGGTTGTAGGAGTACTGGCCACGATACTCTTCGAGGGTTTCAGCAACCTTGGATTTGGCCGGAGTGACATGGTTGCGCCACACAGTGCCGTCGGAAAGCGTGACGGATTCATCCAGCGGACCGTCGGCATAGCAGGTGTCGCCTGAGTGAATGAATAGGTCTGGATTGCGCTCCATCATGGTGGAAAAGCCGGTGTAGCCACCGATTTCGTCGTTAATTCCCCAACCCTGACCTGCGACATCGCCGGACCAGTGCAGGCGGATGTTGGATGCGCGGTTTGGGGCAGTACGGAAGGTGCCGATAACGGGATCAGAGCAGATTCCAGTATCTGCCTCTTCGAGCGTGACGCGATAGAAGATTTCCTGCCCCGGTTCGAGACCGACGACACGTAGACGTCCGGTGCCGTCAGTGTCTGGAGTTAACAGAGAGTTACTGCGGAATACCTTGGCATTCTGGAAGCTCTCAGTTGCAGCAGTTTCAACCACCATGTGGGCGGGGCGGTCTGAGCGAGCCCAAATTAATGCGCCGTCGCCGCGGATATCGCCACTTGCAACGCCGTGGGTGAGCTGTGGCCGAGAACGCAGTAACCCTGGGGAGGCCAGTGACGGCGAACCCGGTGTAGCTGAAGCCGCAGCTCTAGAGGCATGAGCGAGCGTGACTGAAGTGGCAAGTGCGGTGGATGCGCCTAAACGTAGAGCGCTGCGACGGGAAAGCTGCATGGAGTCGAACGATAGGTTTTCCACTTTGACGTTCAGTTAAACCAGCGTGAACTCGAAGGAAAAAGTCGCAATTACAGAACAAAGGCTTAGTTATTGAGAATGACTGGGCTTCCTTTTGTAACGTAGATAACCGACTTGGGAGGAATGTGTCTTCCGAGCTGTCTTTTCTGAGACAGACAATCTAGAAGTGAAAGGCGCTGACCCCGATAATGGGATCTACACAAACGCCACAAGTAAAAACGCAAGAAAAGAAGTCGGGCGGTTTTCTTAAGAACCTGCCGACCGACCCGTTGATCTTCACGACGGCGATGGGTTTCATTGTCCTCTTTGTGGCAGTGACCATAGCGCTGGGGGATACCGCTCGGGATGCCTACTCGGCCGCTTCCGATTGGGTTACGTCTAACATGGGCTGGCTGTTCATCGGTGGTGTCTCGGCAAGTTTTATCTTCCTCATCGGCTTGTTTGTGTCCCGCTACGGACGCATCCAGCTTGGCGATGATGACGAAGAGCCCGAATACACCATCGCCGAATGGTTCGGCATGCTCTTCGCCGGTGGTACTGGCTCCATGCTGATGTTCTGGGGCGTGGCTGAACCGCTCAACCATGCCTACAACCCGCCGTTCGGTCAAGAGCCGATGAGCCGCGAAGCTCAGAACACTGCGATGGCATTTACCATCTACCACCTGGGTATTCACATGTGGGTCATCATGGCGCTGCCGGGGCTCGCGCTCGGGTACTTCATTTACAAGCGTCACCTGCCGCCGCGCGTCTCCTCCATCTTCGCGCCGCTGCTCGGTACCCGCATCTACTCATGGCCGGGCAAGCTTATCGACGCCGTCGCCATCATCGGTACCGTCGTCGGTATCGCGGTATCGGTGGGCATGGGTGCGCTGCAGATTAACTCCGGTGCTGCTCGTGTAATCGGTACCCCGGAAAACTCGATGGTGCAGCTCATTCTGATTGCCATCATTATTGTGATTGCCTCGATTTCCGTGGCCCGCGGTCTGGACAAAGGTATTAAGGTGTTGTCCAATGCGAACATTTGGGCCGCCATGGCATTGATGGTTTTCGTGCTGCTCATGGGGCCGACTTTGACGCTGCTGCGCCAGACCGTCGATACGACAGGTGTCTACTTGGATGCGCTGCCTCGCATCATGTTCTGGACTGACTCTTACGACGTCAACCCGAATTGGAAACAGGGCGCCTGGACGGTCTTCTACTGGGCCTGGACAATCTGCTGGTCGCCATTTGTGGGCATGTTCGTCGCCCGTATTTCCCGCGGCCGTACAGTCCGTCAGTTCATTGCCGGTGTGATTGCACTGCCGACAATCGTGTCAATCATGTGGTTCTCTATCTTCGGCCGCGCTGGCTTCGAACTGGAAAATGAGCAGCCCGGTATTCTGACCAAACCAGTTGTCGAGGGCGGAGACCCGTCACCGGCGCTCTTTATCCTCCTGGAGCAGTTCCCGTTGGCAACGCTTGTCAGTGTGTTTGCGCTCTTTGTGATTATGATCTTCTTCGTCACTTCCATCGACTCGGCTTCGATGGTGATGGACATGATGTCTACCGGTGAGGAAAACAAGACTCCGACCTTCTACCGCGTGCTGTGGGGCGTCATGATTGGTGCAGTGGCAGCTTCTCTGCTGCTGATTTCTGGTGAAACCGCACTGGAAGCGCTGCAATCTGCGGTGATCGTCATCGGTGTACCGTTCTTCTTCCTCCACTTTGTGATGATGTACTCCTTGGTCAAAGGCATGAGTGATGACCACATGGCAGTGCGCAAGCCGGTTACCCGCCAGTGGGAGAAGACCGATACTCCAGAGAAGTTGGAGAAGCACGAAGCCGCACCCGCGCCGGGCTACGACGAAGAGGGCAATGAGCTGCCGCGCTTTGAGTACACCCACGATGAAGAGGGACGTCTGGTTATTCAGTCCGATGTGGTCGTTGAAGGTGAGTTTGAGTCTGGCGAAAAGTCGGAATCGGAGAGCCCAGAGGAGTCGGGGACGAAGTCTGAGTCATAGTAGAGCACGGTCGCAGTAGTGCCCGGCACTTGTGGCCACGCTATTCACCTATCGGTGCGCTGTAGCGTGGCCATCAGTGAGTAGTGCATCGATAAGAGCGAAGGCAAAGGCTGTAGCCAAATAAAAACGCCGCCCAGCGGAAACCTTTAGCAGTTTCCGTGGGCGGCGTCGCTGTGTTCGTCGTAAAGCAAGTGTGGCGTTAAGCCGTGATTAGCTCTACTCGTAGGTGCCTCGGAGGTCCTTGTAGTCCTCATCGTGCCAATCCACGTTGGCCTGGTCCTTGGTGGTGACACCGACGTCAGGCTGATGCGGGACCTTCGCAATGATGTTGCGGCGGGCGCGGCCGGCGCGGAGCTGGCTTTCGATACGCTCGGCAAGGTTGGCCAGGCCGAAGTTGATGGCAATGAGAATGATCGCCACGACGACCAGCGATGGAATCATGGCGCCGTAGTACTCGCCAAGCTGGCGGCCAGAGCGGACAACCTCGACGTAGCCAATCATGTAACCCAGCGCGGAGTCCTTCAGCGCAATGACCATCTGCGAGATAATCGCCGGCAGCATGGCGGCGACTGCCTGCGGCAGCAAAATAGTGACCATCGTCTGGCGGTGGGAGAGACCCAGCGCAATCGCGGCCTCACGCTGGCCCTTCGGCAGCGACTCGATGCCGGAGCGCAGTGTCTCGCCAATGACGGAGCCGTTGTACATGGTCAGGCCAAACACAACGGCGGCAAAGCCGAGGTAGTTCGACGGAAACAGCTGCCAAAGCGCGAACACCGAGTAGGCAAACAGCATGAGCACCAGCACCGGAATGGCGCGGAAGAACTCGACAATCACCGAGCACAGCCAGCGCACCGGTGCGACCGGGCTCAGCCTGCCGACGCCCAGGAGAGCGCCAATAACCAGTGCCAACACAATAGAGACGACAGCCGCGACAATGGTGCTGACCAGACCGGGCAGAATGTATGTGGTCCAGGTTGTGGATTCGAGGAAGAACGACCATTTATTGGCCTCGAACTGGCCCTTGTCGGCCAGCTTCATTCCCACCCAGGCGAGAATCGCAACGGTGATTGCGGCCACGATCCAGGTGAGGGTTCGGTTGAAGCGCTGAGCCTTGGGGCCCGGCGCGTCGTAAAGAACTGTTGCGCGAGTAGCCATTAGCGCTTCACCGCCCATCGCTTGCCAGCCCAGCCGAAGAACAGGCCGGTCGGCAGAGTCAGAATAATAAAGCCGACAGCGATGATGCCGAAGATAATCAGGATATCGCTGGCGTAGTTTTCGGTCATGGTCTTCATCAGCAGCGACGCTTCAGCCACACCGATTACCGAGGCAATCGTGGTGTTCTTGGTCAGCGCGATCAGGGTGTTGCCGAGCGGCACGATAGCGCCACGGAACGCCTGCGGGAAGATGATGTAGCGGAAGCTCTGGCCGAAGCTAAGCCCCAGGGAGCGGGCGGCTTCGGCCTGACCGAACGGCACAGTATTAATACCGGCGCGCAGGGACTCCGCAACGAAGCACGAGGTGTAGGCAACAAACGCCAACACCGCGAGACGGAAGTTCTGCTTGACAATGAAGGAGTCATTCTCCGCAGCCAGCAGCAGCCCCAAGTTGTAGTAGAGACCCATCGAGGCCAGCAGCACAATCAACGTCAGCGGGGTATTGCGGACAATGCTGATGTACCAGGTCGACAGGGTACGTAGGATTCCCACGGGGCTCACGCGCATAGCGGTGAGAAGCGTGCCAAAAATCAGGGAACCAATTGCCGAAGCAATCGTCAGTTTGATGGTTACCCAGAAAGCCGGAAGCAGTTCCGGCCCCATTTCACTCCATAGTTCTGGATTCATTGTTTGCTCGCACCCCTTCCTACTTCTTCTCTACGAACGACAGATCGCCGATTGCCGGCTTGTCGTCGAGCTCGAACTTGTCGCCCAAATGCTTCTTCAGGATCTTCTGAAGCTCACCGGTGTCGTACAGCGACTCCAGCGCCTCATTGATGGCCTCACGGCTGGCATCATCACCCTTGGGCAGGCCGATGCCGTAGTACTCATTGGTCCAGTAGGAACCATCGGGGTTGCGCAGCTCGACCACGCGGAAGTCGTCGCCGAAGCGCTCCTTGTAGCGCTGGGCGAAGCCCGCGAGAATAGTTGCATCGGTAGTCAGGGCATCGACGACACCCTGCTTCACACCTTCCGCGCACGCGGCGTAGGTATCGAACTCCTGCAGCTGTACCTCCGGCAGAGCGTCCTTGACCTTCTGCGCTGGGGTGGAGCCGGATACAGAACACAGGCGAGTGCCCGGGGCGACGTCGTCAAGCCCCTGGATGCCCTCGGAACCGCGCACTAACAGTGCCTGGTGCGTGACCAGGTACGGGCCGGCGAAGTCGACGGCAGCCAGGCGGCCAGCGTTGATGGAGTAGGTGGCGGCGATCATGTTGACCTCGCCGTTGTTAATCAGCGTCTCGCGCTGAGCGGACGGGGTCTCGCGCCACTCCATCTCGGGCACATCCCAACCGTTCTTGTTGGCGATGTACTCAATGACGTAGCGGGAAACATCGTTGTCGACGCCCGCGAACTCACGGTCCGGAGTGCGCTCACCGAGACCCGGCTGGTCAAACTTCGTACCCAGCGTCACGTGTCCGGCCTCGATATCGGCCAGCAGGTTTCGGGGTCCGCCGCTACCGCAGGCCGCGAGGCTCATTGTCGTGGCAACAGCTACAACAGCCGCCGCAACTCGCTTGCCGACGACACCTCGGCGGCCCCGGTTGCGACTGCGCCCCCGGCCTCCTCGTAAGAGTGAAAACTTCATAGTGACCAGCCCTGCCTAATGTCCGACGATTTTGGCCAAGAAATCCTTGGCGCGATCGCTCTGCGGGTTGGTGAAGAAGGTCTCCGGGTCGGTGTCTTCGACAATCGCACCGTCGGCCATGAACAGGATGCGGTCGGCCACGCGGCGGGCGAAGCTCATCTCGTGGGTGACACAGACCATGGTCATGCCGCCCTTGGCCAGGTCGGTCATGACATCGAGGACCTCGTTGATCATTTCCGGGTCGAGCGCGGAGGTGGGCTCGTCGAAAAGCATGACCTTCGGGTCCATGGCCAGGGCGCGTGCGATGGCGACGCGCTGCTGCTGACCGCCGGAGAGCTGCGCCGGGTACTTGTCAGCCTGTTCCGCAATGCCGACACGGGCGAGCAGCTTGTCCGCACGCTCGCGGGCCTCGGCTTTGGAGATCTTGCGGACCTTCAGTGGGGCCAACGTGACATTGTCGCGAATGGTCATGTGGCTGAAGAGGTTGAACTGCTGGAAGACCATGCCGACCTCAGCGCGCAGGCGGGTGAGTTCCTTACCTTCTTCGGGAAGGAGCTTGCCGTTGATGCGAATTTCGCCGCTGTCGATGGTTTCCAGGCGGTTGATGGTTCGGCACAGTGTGGATTTACCAGAGCCGGAGGGGCCGAGGATAACTACGACCTGGCCAGCTGGGATTTCCAGGTTGATGTCGCGCAAAGCGTGGTAATCGCCGTAGTGCTTGTTCACCTCGGCAATCGAAATCATGCTCTGTGGTGTGGATGATTCAGTCATGGGGGAAAGTATAGGTGACTCACGACACATAACTGCTATCGGTGTTCCTTGTCCGATATTCACCTGTAAAAAGTGACTGCACACCAATTAGTTCTAAAGATCCACGCGATGGCGCCTCGCAACAGGCTTGCGGCCATGCACGAACCAGTAGAAGACGGCCGCGAGAACCACCACGACCGCCAGGCCTGCGTACATCTTGTCGAAGCCCATAGTGGCGGCTACCGAACCAAGCACGATTGGGCCGAGGCCGATGCCCGCGTCGACAAGCAAGAGCAGCGTCGAGATGCCCGTGCCCAACTTGTGTGCCGGGGCCAGGTGCACAGAGATGGTCTGGCAGGCCGGCATCAGCGTGCCGTAGCCCAGGCCGCAGAGCGCACCGGCGGCGATAACGTGCCAGTCAGCGCTAGCGAAAGCCAGAACAAGCAGTGAGATGGTGAAGCACACCAGGCCGATGGCGATGACGGGGTTGTCGCCGCGGCGATCTTGTAGGCGTCCCAGTGAGAAACGCGCCGCCATCATCGCCACCGCATAGGCGATGAAGAAGAAGCTGGCGCCCCTAGTCAGGCCGCTCAGCTGCGAGTATCGGTTCAGGAATGTAATCACGCCCGCATACGCCAGGCCGACGAGCAGCATGAACAGGCCGATTGGCACCACTCTCGGCGTCATGATGTCATCGAAGGAAAATGTGCGCTTCGTCTCGCTTGCCGACGAATCCTCGGTGGCCTCGGCCTTGTCTGCCACGGTGGTGGGCTCGGTGTGTTGTGGGAGGACTAGCGCCAGCACCAGACCTATAACGGACAGGCCGAGGGCGGTGGCGAAGAGGACGCTGTAGCCGACCGAGCCAATGAGAGCCAGGCCAAGAGCTGGACCAATGGCCGTGGCCAGAGTGGTGCCGAGTGATATGTAGCCGGTGCCCTCTGCACGTCGCGAAGCGGGAATGGCGGTCTGGGCGGCGGCCATCACGGCGGTGGAGGCGAAAGCGTAGGTCAGGCCGTGGATGATGCGGATCGTAATTAAGATCGGCAGGGAAGCGGCCCAAATATAGGCGGCGCAGGCTGCAACGATGACAGTGAGCGAGCCGAGCATGATTTTGCGACCACCGAAGGTGTCCACCAAGTAGCCCGAGAAGAGGCGAGCGATGGTGGCACCGACAACGAAAGAACTGGCGGCGAAGCCACCGGCGGCGTCGGAGGCGGAGAAGCGCTGGACGGCGTAGAGCGCCATGACCGTGATTGAAAGGTAGAACACCAGGTACATGCTGAAGTTAATCAGCCAGCTGATTATGAAGGCGGGGGAGAAGAGCTTGTCTTGTCCGCGCTGCTCGTCCTGCTCGTTCTGTTTGTGCCTGGTCTGTGTGGTCGTATGCGTTGTCATGCTGAAAGTACGGTCTCTTTTCTCGTTTGAAAACAATCGTGGAATTAGTGCTGTGGCAAAACTGCTTTCCGGTATTTGTATCGTGCAAAAATGCAGTTAGGGGTCGAATTATAACAATTGGTTTGTATGATGCAAATGCATTCCCGTGGGATTAACTCTGTCCGCGGCACGCTAGAATAGGTGAGGAATTAAGCAAACAGATACATCCCGCAGGCCCATTAAAGGGCCGACATAAAGGCGACAAGAGGATTGACTGCCACCGTGCGAAACGACGACCTGGCCGCGCTCGTTTACGAGAACATGCTGCTATCCCGGGTGAGCTCCAGCGGCTACCGACCACATCGTAAGGACATCCTGTTGGATCGCTCCGCCGCAGCACTGCTGGCTAGGCTGGAAGCACAGCCGGATATGACAGTCGCCGAGCTCTCCGATGCACTAGGGCTGGACATTTCTACAGTGCATCGCCAGCTGGCCGCCGCCATGCGGCAGGGGTATATCGCGAAGAGGTCCGCGCCGTCGTCAAGCGCGAAGGTGCATAGCGCGACCGACAAGGGGCTAGAGCTGCTGCACCGGGAGATTGAGGCGCGTAAGAATACCGTCGATGACATTACGCATGGCTGGGAAGACTCGGAGCTCGCGGAGTTCGTGCGATTGATGCGCAAATTCAACGAGGGCGTGGAAGAAATGCGTGGTCATCCATGGCCTAGATAACCGCGGATGCCGGGGTCATGGAATACTTGAGGGCGTGGCTGAGAAAAAGAAGATTGCAAACGTCCTTGCTAACCGATACGCCTCTGCGACTCTGGCGGAGTTGTGGAGCCCTGAGTACAAGATCATCCTCGAGCGCAAGCTCTGGATTGCAGTTTTGAAGGCCCAGGTCGCCCGCGGAATTGAGGTTCCGGAGGGCACTATCGAGGCGTATGAAAAGGTCATCGACCAAGTTGACCTCGACTCCATTGCCGCCCGTGAGCGTATTACTCGCCACGATGTGAAGGCCCGCATTGAAGAGTTCTGTGAACTGGCTGGCACCGAGCACATTCACAAGGGAATGACCTCACGAGACCTGACTGAAAACGTCGAGCAGCTGCAGGTTCTGCAGTCGCTGAAGGTCGTGCGTGACAAGGCCGTTGCCGTTGCCGCCCGCACTGCCGAGAAGGCCTCCGAGTACCAGTCGCTGGTCATGGCGGGTCGTTCCCACAACGTCGCCGCGCAGGCAACGACTCTGGGCAAGCGCTTCGCCTCCGCTGCGGACGAGATGCTGCTGGGCATCGAGCGCGTAGAAGACCTGATTTCCCGCTACCCACTGCGTGGCATCAAGGGCCCGATGGGTACCGCCCAGGACATGCTGGATCTGCTTGACGGTGATGAGTCCGCACTGGCCTCCCTCGAAAACGAAATCGCTGAAGGCCTCGGCTTCGACCGCGTCTTTGACTCCGTTGGTCAGGTCTACCCGCGCACCCTCGACTTCGACGCTCTGTCCGCACTGGTCGAGCTGGGCGCAGGCCCGGCGTCGCTGGCCACCACCATCCGCCTGATGGCCGGTAATGAGACCGTCACCGAGGGCTTCAAGGAAGGCCAGGTCGGCTCTTCCGCCATGCCGCACAAGATGAACGCCCGCTCCTGTGAGCGCGTCCACGGTTTCCAGGTCATCCTGCGTGGTTACATGACCATGCTCTCCGAATACGCCGGTACTCAGTGGAACGAAGGCGACGTTTCCTGCTCCGTGGTTCGCCGCGTTGCACTGCCGGATGCTTTCTTCGCCATGGACGGCATGTTCGAAACCTTCCTCACCGTCCTGTCCGAGTTCGGTGCATTCCCGGCCATGATCGACCGTGAGCTGGAGCGCTACCTGCCGTTCCTGGCTTCCACCAAGATCCTCATGGCAGCCGTTCGCGCTGGTATGGGCCGCGAGGAAGCCCACGAGATCATCAAGGAGCACGCCGTCGCCACCGCACTGGATATGCGCGAAAAGGGTGCTGAGCAGAATCTCACTGAACGTCTCGCTGCAGATGAGCGTTTCCCGCTGGATGCCGCAGGGCTTGCCGACGCTCTGGCGAACCGCCATGCGTTCATCGGTGCCGCGGAATCCCAGGTTGACCGCGTAGTTGCACGTGTGCAGGCTGTCGTGGACAAGTACCCAGAGGCCGCGGCCTACAAGCCGGGCGAGATTCTGTAGCTTCGCGAGCGTCACGCGCGAAACACGTAAACGAAAAAACGTAAAGACGTAAGGTCCCTTGAAAAACTCTGTCACGTTGGTGGCAGAGTTTTTCTTTGTTTGTTGACGAAAGCACCAGTGAGCAGCCAAGTTCCTCGGTACGATGAGCGATAAGCATCGAAACCTCTACTCGAAAGGTGCCCGACGTGACATCGGCTGTTAGGACTTCGCTTTCTCGCCCAGGTGCCACATTGAATGTGCTGCGCTGGGTTCCAGAAAATGACAAGGGCGCGCCCATTACTCCTAAGGGAGTGGTGCAGATTGTCCACGGCATGGTCGAGTACGCCAACCGCTACGCCAAGTTCGCCGAGTACCTCGTATCCCAGGGTTATGCCGTCGTCGCGCACGACCATCGCGGCCACGGTATGACCAAGACGGATGCTGGCATCCCGGGCTTCTTCGCTGACTACGGTGGCTGGAACCTGATTCTCGAAGACCTCCACGCGGTGCGCCAGTACGTTGATGCAGAATTCCCAGGTAGCAAGCACTATATTCTCGGCCACTCCATGGGGTCGCTTCTGACTCGTAACTACATCGCCAAGTACGGCGAGGGGCTCACCGGTGTCATTATCATGGGCACTGTGTCGTGGCCAGGGGCTAAGGGCGACGCGGGAATGAAGGTGGCAAACCTGCTGGCTAAGATTCGTCCTACCGCGCCGGGCAAGCTGCTCAACACTCTCACCTTTGCTGATTACAACAAGGACTTTGAGCGCCGCACTAAGTTTGATTGGCTCACCCGCGACCACAAGATTGTCGATGCTTATATTGCGGACGACAAGTGTGGTTTCGTTCCCACCAATGCCTTTTTCCGCGACCTTCTCGTCGGCACGCACTACGCGAACTCGCCTGAAGCCTATGAGAAAGCGCCTGATGAGCTGCCGCTTTTCGTGGTTTCCGGTGCCGTTGATCCGGCGGGTGGCGCTGCCTGTGTGACTGAGGTCGTGGGCAAATACCTGAACGCGGGCAAGAAGGACGTGCGCTTTAAGGTCTATCCGGATGGTCGCCATGAGATTCTCAACGAGTTGAATAAGGAAGAGGTCTACTCCGACATTGTGGCGTGGTTGGAGTCCCGCTAGGGGGAGCTGGTTAATAGACAAAAAGTATGCGCGTTCGGCGGGTCGACCGGTGGGCATCTTTTGCTACTTATCCCAATGCGAGTTACTGACTGCGTTTATGTCAGCGGCGGCAGGGCGATGCAAGTTACTGACTGCGTTTATGACAAAAATGGCCTGAAAAATTGCCTGAAAGTGTCATAAACTCATACAGTTTCACATTTGCAGCCCGTAATCATATTTGGCGCCCGTAATTTTTGGGGTCTGCCCAGTCATTATCTTGAGAATCAGACATACTTTTGTCATGTAACGTTCTTTTTACGCTTGAAGATTTACGCTTGAAGAAAAGGAACCGACCACATGATCAGAAGAAGACAACTCTCAGCGGTCGTGCTCACCATCTCCATGCTGCTGGTGCTCGTAGGCTCTTTTGCGGGAATCACAACAGGGCGTGCACAGGCGCAAGAGGCCGCGAGTACTATCTCGCCAACCATGGTGATCCTGGATGCTTCAGGGTCAATGCTTGCCGACGACGCGGGCGGCCAGACCCGAATGGAGGCAGCGAAGACTGCCACGAGTAAGTTCGCGGGATCGGTGTCAGAGGACTCCGAAATTGGGTTCATGGTCTACGGCACGGAAGTTGGCAATTCGCCGGAGGAGCGGGAAGCTGGCTGTCAGGACATCACCACGCTGCTGCCCGTGCAGGCGGGTAACTCGGCGAAGATTCCTGCTGAAGTAGGAAAGGTCCAAGCCTCCGGCCACACCCCGATGGGGCCTGCGCTGCGTCAGGCTGCCGATGAGTTGCCGAAAGAAGGGCAACGTTCGATTGTGTTGGTCTCCGATGGTGAGGACACCTGTGCTCCGCCACCGGTGTGCGAGGTAGCCAAGGAACTCAAGCAGCAGGGCATTGACCTGGTCATCAACACAGTTGGTTTCCTTGTTGATGCAGGTGCACGTGCTGAACTGGAGTGCATTGCTGAGGCCACTGGCGGTGAGTACCTGGACGCCCAGGACTCCGATTCGCTGGCTGAGTCCATGAAGACGCTGGCGACCCGCACCGCACGCACCGCGCAGTCCAGCGCGCAAGAGATACAGGGCGGCGACGCTCCTACGAGCGCTACCAAGGTGCCTGCCGACGTGGAAACGTTCTCGACCAAGCTGCGGGAAAAGACTCCTGAGTCCGAGCGCAGCATCGGTAATCAGGAAGGCGACGGTGCTGAGTACTTCTCCGTCCCGGTTGCTGAGGGAGAGCGGCTTGCAATTAGTGCGGCTACCGTGCCGGGAGCGTCGTCAGGCGCGACGTTGATGGACCTAGATGTTCGTAACTTCGCGCTCACTATGCATTTGGATGACAGCAGTTGCTTCCTGGCCAATGATTTCGGCAATGGCATCATCGACTCCAATGGCCCCTTTTTCGCATCGATAACAACCAAGCAGTCCGGGGGAGCTGAGGGGGACTGTAAGCCGGGCAATGTGGTGTTCTCCGTGGCTCGGAAAGGCGGCTCCTTCGAGGGCCAGGACATTCCTGCAGAAGTAACCATCAAGCGTTTCGCCAACGAAAACCTGATTGATGTGCCGGAGGCGTTCCCGTCCGACAAGGAGAGCTTGAACCCTCCGCCCGCGACACCGGAAGCAGATCAGGCTAAGAAGGTCACCCCAGGTTCGTGGTTCGATGACGCCACGGAACTTACTGCCGACAACATCAGCAGCGTCACGGCCGACATTGTTCCTGGTGAGACGCACGTGTACAAGATCAAGTCCGAGTATGGGCAGCAGCTCCGCGGCGCCGTCAAACTCATTGACGCCCCAGAAGCGGACAAGCTTGCACAGATCTCCGGCCTGGATATCAAGACGCTGAACTCGGCACGCCAGCTCGCCGGCAGCGAGGAAAACCGTCCGGCCAATGAACACCAGATCGGTGAAGAGACTACATTTGGTAACTCGGCCCGGATTAACTATCGCAATCGGATCGGCGAAGATAGTGAAAAGTCGGGCGATTACGAGGCTGAAAGAGCCTGGTTGGATGGCGACCAGTACATCGTTGTCTTCTTCAACAACAGCTGGGGTGCCGGTCAATCCCACGATGTCGCGGGTGTTCAAAACGTCCCGGTGACTTACCAGCTGACCACGGAGTTGGTCGGCGAGAAGATTCCGGGCCCAGCTTTTGAACAGGTCGCGCACAAGTCGCCAAGTAGCGAGGCCCCGACTAGTAGCCAGCAGAATCCGAAGGGCACCGAAGAAAACGAGGATGACGGCTCTTCCAACATGATGTGGTTCTCTATTGGTGCAGTTCTGTTAGCCGTCGTCGGCGCGGCAATCGCGTTGACCCGTAAGTAACGCTAGAGCGTCCAGTACACGCCGAATCGGTCAGGCTTGACGACGGCTTCCGTGCCCTCGGCAACCTCAGCGCCTGTTAGGCCAAGCGCTTGGCAGGCGCTTTCGACCTCTTCGGCCGAATCGCTGGAGAGGCGCATCGCCACACCGTCGCCGAAGGTGAAATTGTGCATGCCCGGCGAGTCGAGCGTCATGAAATTCCCTGACCCGAAAAGCCGGTTGTATACCTCGGTGGCGGCGGCAGCCTGTGGTTCGTCGCCTGTCCACATGAAGTAGGGAATAACGGCGGGATTCGCTGTCTTTGCGGCAGCGTCCGTGCTTGCAGCCCCGCTGGTTAAGGAATCAATCATCAGTTGCCAGTTGACCCCATTGCCGTCGACCAACCAGCCAAAGAGCGGCGAGAAATCGTAGCTGGTCAGGGGCATGAGCGTAGCACCACCGCTGATGGTTTCATCACCCGCCATCAGATGCTCCCACAGTCTGCGCAGCTGGTTTTCCTGACCAGGGGCAAATCGCACCATAAAAGACACAGCGGGGGTTAATCGGCGGTTCCCGTTCTCAATGAGTTCAAAGTCCATCCCGCCGATGGTGAGCGTGGTGGAGTTGGGCTTGATGTTGGAGTGAAAACCTTCGGCGTAAAACCGCGCAGCGGCGCGGGGGTCGTCGTTAAGCGCGATCACGGCCGAGATAGAAACAGTCATGAAAATGAGCCTAACGACGAGCGCCTAACCGCGCAGAGAACGCAGCGTTTGATCCTAGTCAGTGAAGAATCTTCATACGGCGATATCCCCAGTAACGCTGCGCTGATTAGGGGATTTCAGTTAGTGGCGTGGGCTCTGCTCGCGAACTAGGTCTGCAAATCTGTTGATGTAGTCGCGAACAAAGTCCTCAGTGCTTGACGACGTGAATTCTCCTTGTTCGTCAATGAGTGTTGGCGATTGTCCCAGGAAGACCTCTGGCTGACCGAGCATCGGCATGTCGAAGTACGACAGCGCGAGTCGCAAGTTCTTCTGAGAGCTATAACCGCCCATACGGCCGACGGAGTGGCTGATAATTCCCGCGGGCAGGTTCTTCCATGCCACATCACCGTTGGGCTTAGATCCGATGTCAACGGCATTCTTCAGAGCTGCAGGAATTGTGCGGTTGTTTTCTGGGGTGACAAATAGGATGCCATCGCTGGCTTTAATGGTTTCCCGGAAACTGGTGTATTCCGCGGGAGTCGCAATATCGGACACTGCGGGGTCGTCGTAGTCGAAGTTGTAGAGAGGGAGGTCACGAATCTCGACGATGTCGACTTTGAAGTCATCGGGGAAGTACGTGGCTGCCTTGAGTGCAATCTTTCGTGCATAGGAGGCTCGACGCAAGCTTCCTACCAGGATAGAAATCTGTGCAGTCATGCGAATGTTCCTTTCTTAGGATGTATGGGGAAAGACGTGGATTTAGAAATCCCAGTCTTCATCTGCGGTGTCTTCGGCTTTTCCGATGACATATGCGGAGCCAGAACCGGAGAAAAAGTCGTGGTTTTCATCTGACCCCGGGGTGAGGGCGGCGAGAATCTCGGGCTTGAATGCGGTCTCATCATGGTTAAACCGCTGCGGGTAACCCAAGTTCATGAGCGCTTTGTTGGCGTTGTATCGAATGAAGTTGGCAACGTCGTCGTAAAGCCCGAGTGGTTGGTATAGGGCTTCGGAGTACCTTAGTTCGAGCTGGTATAGCTCGTCGAGAAGCTCGAAGACGAAAGCCTTCATCTGCGCTTGCGTGGCGCTGTCGTAGGTTTCTACGCCTCGCTGGAACTTGTAGCCGGAGTAATAGCCGTGAACAGCTTTGTCGCGCAGAATCAGGCGCACCATGTCGGCGGTGTTGGTCAGGATGCCTCGTGATGCGAAGTGCAGCGGGAGGTAGAAGCCGGCGTAGAGCGAGAAGGACGAAAGAAGCGTTGCTGCCGCCTTTCGCTTGAGCGGAACGTCGCCATAATAGTGTTTGAGCACAGCTTTTGACCGAGCCTGCAGGATGTCATTGGCGACTGCCCATTGGTAGGCAGCGTCGATGTCAGGGGTATTGGACAGCGTGGAAAATACTGAAGAATAGGACTTTGCATGCACTGCTTGCATGAAAGCGATATTCGTGTAGACGGCCTCTTCATGTTCTGTGCGGGCATCTTGAATTTGGGAAATCTCTCCGACAGACGCCTGGACTGTGTCGAGCATGGTCAGTCCGGTGAAGACCTTCATGGTCAGCTCGCGTTCTAGATCGGTGAGGCGTCGCCAGTCTGCAAGGTCATTGGACAGTGGGACTTTTTCGGGCAGCCAAAAATTTGCTGTTAGGCGATTCCACACTTCGAGATCTTTGTCATCGTGCACTCGGTTCCAGTTGATTGGCCGAAGGCGGGCAGCTGGGTCCTTGCGAAAAGACGGTGGCGTAGTTGAATAGCTGTAGATGTTCAAGAAGTAGCGCTCCTCCAGAATTTTTCCAGGCCCTCTTTGACGTTTTCCACATCGTGGTCTGTCCCCAGTAACTCGTAGTGGTATAGCTCCGGGACCTGGCATTTTGCAGAAATGATGGCTCCGGCTATGCAAAAGTCGGTGCCGAAATTTGTGTTGCCCGAGGTGATGACACCGCGGATGAAACTCCTGTTGGTTTCGTCGTTGAGAAAAGCGATGACCTGCTTAGGCACCGCGCGGCGCCGACATCCGCCGCCATAAGTCGGTGTGATCAGGACAAATGGGCTGCGAACGCGAATCATTCCGTCTTTTCGCGGATGTAACGGGATGCGTGCTGCTGGTTGAGCCAGCTTTTGGACGAACCGGTGAGTGTTTTCAGAAGCACTGGAGAAGTACACGATTCGGGGTGACTCCTCCGGTGGGAGTTCCGTGAAAGTCAGCGGCGTCTTCGATGATGAAGACACTCGATTACCTCCTATGTTCAATCGATTGAACATAGAATAGAGGAATGAATGGGATGTCAACAAGGCGTTGCTTACGTGCGGTTGAACAGTGCTTAGTCACGCAACTGCGAAGTAAAGCCGCGACTCTGCATTAACGGCGGAAAAATCCAGCAGCTAACTATCAAGGCGAGAAAGTGGCGGGGNNGGGGGGGGAAGGAGACGGTGTCTCTCTGGGGGGGCATGCCAGTGGTGCCCTCGGCAAAAGCACAACTGGGAAAACAAAAACGCCACGCTTTGGAAAGGTCCAGTCAATGAGGAGACTGGTTTTCCAAAGCGCGGCGTTTTCTACAGCGCTTTCGTGTCAACTACTTCAGCGGACGAACACTTCCGGTGAAGTGCGGACGCTTCTTCTTGCGATCCCACGCGACAATGTTGACTGCGCGGCCGATGTTGGAGCTGCCCTCAGTCAGGTTGTGAGCAGCACCTGCACCGTCACCGGTGTGGGTGAGTGCGACATTGATGGTGGTCGGCAGAACGACCGGCGCACCGAAGGAAATCTGGAACTCGTACGACTGACCCGGCAGAACCTGTGCCTCAGCCAGCGCGCGGGAGGCGGTGTACATGCCGTGTGCAATCGCTGCTGGCATGCCCAGAGCCTTCGCGGAGACAGAGGTGATGTGAATCGGGTTCCAGTCACCGGAAACCTTGGCCCACTTGCGGCCGGTGTTGCCAGCCAGCTTCCACTGAGCGGTGGGGAAGGGAACCTTGAACTGCTCGCGTTTGATGGTCTCGGCGCCGGACTTGATGGCCTCACGCTGTGCCTGGACCTCTTCGAAGCCCTCGGCATCCTTCAGGCGAACGCCCTTGGCCAGATACACCGACTGCTCCTCGACCAAGGTGGCGCCGGATGTGGACGATGTAACAGTTGACTCCAGAACAACCTCAGTGCCCGAGCGGTGAGCGCGGAATGCGGCAACCTTCACCGCGATATCAACTTTGCCACCGAGTGTGACAGGCGAGATTTCGCGGTAGGTGTTCTCGGTGTGGACCAGGCCCATCATCGGCAGCGGGAAATCATCCGCAGCCATTAGCTCCATCTGGATGGGCATGATTAGGGCGTGGATGTGGCCGAAGAAAGCCTGTTCAGACTTCGGGGCGCCAACGACGTCGCGGAAGTCCTGGTCACGGTCGGCATCGACAGTGACGCCCTTGACCACTAGTTCATCGACCTTGATTTCGGTGGAGTTCGGGCGTTTCTTCGCCGAACCAGCAGCTGCCTTGGCGTAGAGCGGAACCAGATTGGGAATGGCATCCAGGGTCTTAGCCATAAGTTTTCCTCTTTCCTCCTTATCGGGAGCCTATGCGGAAGCCGCGACTTCGCTTAGGCGCCGACGATGTTCTGACCGCAGACGCGCAGGACGTGACCATTGACGCCGAGAGCGCGGTCGGAGACCAGGAAGGCGATTGCCTGGGCGACATCGCCCGGCTGGCCACCCTGCTGCAGCGAGTTCACGCGTCGAGCAACCTGGCGGTTGACGAACGGAATAGCAGCGGTCATGTCGGTCTCGATGAAGCCCGGAGCAACAGCGTTGATGTTGCCGCCGCGCTTAGCGAACTCCTCAGCGTAAGCCTCGACCATTGCGATAACGCCGGCCTTAGAGGTGGCGTAGTTGGTCTGACCGCGGTTACCTGCGATACCGGAGGTGGAAGCCATGGTGGCAATACGCGGAGCCTTCTCGAAGGCCTTGTGGTTCAGCAGCTGCTCGTTCATTTTCAGCTGAGACTCGATGTTGACGGCGATGACCGAGCCCCACTTGGCGTCGTCCATGTTGGCGAACATCTTGTCGCGGGTGATGCCTGCATTGTGGATGACGATGTCCAGGCGGCCGTAGCGAGCTACAGCGGCATCTGCAATGGCGTTGCCGGCGTCGTCGGCAGTGATGTCCTGCTGCAGAGCCAGGCCACCGAGCTCGTTGGCAACCTTGGACAGAGCCTCGCCAGCCTGCGGAACGTCGATGACGATGACCTCTGCGCCGTCAGCCTTGAGCTGGCGAGCGATAGCGGCACCGATACCACGGGCGGAACCGGTGACAGCGGCAACCTTGCCAGCCAGCGGCTTATCCCAGTCGGCCGGGATCTCACCAGCGTCGGAGGTGACGCGGAGGAACTGGCCGTCGATGAAGGCCGAGCGGCCGGAGAGGAAGAAGTGCAGGGAGGAAATCACGGACGGTGCGGTGACCGAGACACCCGGAGCAACGAGGATACCGTTGGCGGTGGAGCCGCCACGAACCTCGTGGCCGAGGGAGCGAATCAGGCCCTCGATACCACCGGCGACAGCGTTCTCAGCGATCTCGGCCGGGGTTGCGTTGTGGTGAGCATCCTTGGCGCGGGAGACGGTGACGATGCGGCCACCCTTGTCCAGCTTGCGCATGTGCTTTGCAGCAGCGAGCACTGGGCCCTGCAGCTCTGCCGGACGCTTGGCCTCAGTGGCGACGAGGACAATGGCACCAATCTTGTCGTCAGCGGCGGTGCCACGACGGACCTGCAGGCCCCACTCAGCCAGCTGGGCTGCAACTGCGTCTGCATCTGCACCCTCGCCGGTGACGAGCACCTTGTCGTTGTTCAGCAGCGGACCGCCCGGCTTGTGGCGGCGCAGGAACGGTGGCTGCGGCAGGCCAGCGGCCTTAGCCAGTCCAGTGAGCGGACCACCGTTGACGAGTTCCTGGTACTTATCGGTCATGGAAAATTCTCCTTGAAAGTAAAAGTGTCTTTATCGGTGGTGCGCTTTTAGACGCGAGCCTCGAGAACTGCGACAACACCCTGGCCGCCCGCAGCACAAACGGAGATCAGGCCGCGAGTGGTCTTGCCGGTCTCGTCTGCCTTCTGGCGCAGCATCTTGGCGAGGGCTGCCACAATGCGGCCGCCGGTAGCGGCGAATGGGTGGCCGGCTGCCAGGGAAGAGCCCTTGACGTTGAGCTTCTCGCGCGGAATGGAGCCCAGCGGGCCTTCCAGTCCGAGCTTGGTGCGGCAGAACTCCTCGTCCTCCCATGCCTTCATGGTGGACAGGACGGTGCCGGCGAAGGCCTCGTGGATCTCGAAGAAGTCGAAGTCGTCGAAGGTCCAGCCGTTGCGGGCCAGCAGGCGCGGGGTGGCGTAAGCCGGAGCCATCAGCAGGCCCTCGTCGCCGTGGACGAAGTCGACTGCGGCTGCCTCGGAATCGACGACGTCGGCAAGCACCGGCAGACCGCGCTCAGCGGCCCACTCCGGGGTGGAGACGAGGACGGCGGAGGCGCCGTCGGTAAGCGGAGTGGAGTTACCAGCGGTCATGGTCGGCTCTGCTTCCAGACCGCGGCCGAAGACTGGCTTGAGCTTGGCCAGCTTCTCCGGGGTGGAGTCCGGGCGCATGTTGGTATCGCGGGAAACGCCCTTGTACGGGGTGACGAGGTCAGTGAAAAAGCCCTCGTCGTAAGCGTTTGCCATGTTCTGGTGGGAAGCGGCGGCGAGCTCGTCCTGCTCAGCACGGGTAACGCCCCACTTGGCGGTGGTGATGGCCTGGTGCTCACCCATGGACAGGCCAGTGCGCGGCTCGCCGGTCGACGGAGTGTCTGGAGCCAGGTCGGACGGACGAGCCTTCAGGAAGACCTTTGCCATGTCCAGAGTGGACTTCTGGCGGCTGGCCTCCAGCAGGATCTTGCGCAGACGGTCGTTGACAGCAATCGGAGCGTCGGAGGTGGTGTCCACGCCGCCGGCGATGGCGGAGTCAATCTGGCCCAGCTTGATCATGTTGGAGACAGAGTTGAGGGCTTCCATGCCGGTGGCACATGCCATCTGAATGTCGAAAGCCGGGGTGTCCGGCGCCAGTGCGGAGCCGAGGACACACTCACGGGTGAGGTTAAAGTCACGGGAGTGCTTCAGCACAGCGCCGGCGGAGACTGCGCCGAGGCGCTCGCCGCCGATACCGAAGCGAGCGACGAGACCGTCGATTGCGGCGGTCAGCATGTCCTGGTTCGACTCGTTAGCGTATTCCTTGTTAGAACGAGCGAACGGAATGCGGTTACCACCGACGACGACTGCGCGGCGCAGAGAGTTATTGTTGGCCTGAGCTGCCATGTGATTGTTCCCTTCAAAATCCTTGAAGTGTGACGTGAATTACTAAATTTAGACAATACTGGTATCGGTGTTTTCTGTCACGTTTTTAGAAATATTTTTGTCCAGTCATCTACCGAGCGGGGGAGGTGAGGGGCAAACACCGTCGTCCACCTGTGAAAAATTCGATGGGCAGCACTCCGGAATCTCAAAAGTTTTCCCGCTTGACGACGGTAATTGCGTCAATCCCCACTAGTTGGGGTGGCGGCCGGAGGCATCAATAGAGTGCAAAGGCGTATAGGGGTTTAGACTTTATCGCCATGCGACCTGAACTTTCCTCGTATAACCATCTTTCCGCGGGCAAGGTCCGGGAAATCTACGAGATTGACCCTGAGACTCTGTTGCTTGTGGTCAGTGACCGTATTTCTGCCTTCGACCACATTCTGGAGACCCCGATTCCTGACAAGGGTCGAGTGCTCACCGCGATGAGCGTGTTCTTCTTCGATGAGATTGACTTCCCGAACCACATGGCTGGCCCGGCTGACGATGAGCGCATTCCGGAGGAGTGCCTAGGTCGTGCGCTGGTGTGCAAGAAGCTGGACATGCTGCCATTCGAGTGCGTCGCACGTGGCTACCTGACAGGCTCTGGCCTGGTCGAGTACAAGGAAAACGGCACTGTCTGTGGCATTGAGCTGCCAGAGGGCCTCGTCGAGGGCTCCAAGTTGCCAGAACCGATTTTTACCCCGGCCACCAAGGCTGAGCTGGGCGAGCACGACGAGAATGTCTCCTTCGACGCCGTTGTGGAGTCCCTGGGGCAGAAGCGCGCCGAAGAGCTTCGCGATGCCACCCTGCGCATCTACTCCCAGGCTGCTGAACTGGCTGCTAAGCGCGGCATCATCCTGGCCGACACCAAGTTTGAGTTCGGCCTCGACTCCGACGGCAACCTGGTGCTGGCCGACGAGGTTCTCACCCCGGACTCCTCCCGCTACTGGCCAGCCGACTCCTACCAGGAGGGTTCGGTTAACCCGAGCTTCGACAAGCAGTACGTCCGAAACTGGCTGACCTGCTCCAAGTCCGGCTGGAAGAAGGACGAGGGCACTCCGCCGCCGGCGCTGCCGGGTAGTGTTGTGGAAGCAACTCGCGAGCGGTACGTCGAGGCCTACGAACGACTGTCGGGCCGCCGCTTCTCGGACTGGATTGGAGAACCTGCGTGAGCGAAGTGACCTTGGACTCGGCATCCGTCGGCAAGCCTGCAAAAAAGGATTTGCCCGCACCCCGTGCACAACGGAAGCCGGTGACTCGGTCCTTCCACGGAAGGGACTTCACCGATAACTTCGAGTGGCTCCGCGATAAGGAAAACTCCGAGGTTATCGACTACCTAGAGGCTGAAAATGCCTATACGGAGGCTTTTACCTCCGATCTTGACGGCACCGCGGACGCGATTTTTAAGGAGATCAAGTCGCGCGTGCAGGAGACCGACATGTCGGTCCCAACTCGCCTTAACGGCTGGTGGTACTACTCGCGCACGCAGGAGGGCAAGTCCTACGGGATGAGCTGTCGCGTGCGTGCGGAGGCCGGTGACGGTCTTGCCGCGTGGACGCCGCCGACCATCGCCGACGATGCCCCAGCACCAGGAGAACAGGTCATCCTGGATGCCAACGAGCTGGCCGAAGGCCATGATTTCTTCGCCCTCGGCGCAGCGAGCGTCTCCGCGGACGGCAATCTGCTGGCCTATTCCACCGACGTCACAGGCGACGAACGCTACACGCTGCGCGTAAAGGATCTGCGCACGGGTGAACTGCTTGATGACGAAATTGCGGGCATCGCCGCAGGTGCTACCTGGGTCGGCTCCGAGTGGATCTTCTACCAGAAGGTCGACGAAGCCTGGCGGCCGGATTCCGTGTGGCGTCACCGCGTGGGCACCTCCACCGAGGATGATGTCTGTGTCTTCCATGAGCCCGATGAGGCCTACTGGGTTGGAGTCGGCACGGTACGCAGCGAAAAGTACCTGATTATTGAGAGCTCCTCGAAGATTACTTCCGAGGTTTGGTACCTGGACGCCAGTGACCCGACCGGTGAGTTCACCTGCGTGCGCCCGCGTGAGGCCGGTGTTGAATACGACATCGATCACGCCGTCATTAGCGGCCGGGATATGTGGCTGATTACACACAATATGACTGGTTCGAACTTCGCACTGGCCATGGTGCCGGCGGGGTCTTTCGACAGCATTTCGGATCTCACTGAGCTGGTTCCGCACCGCGATGACGTCCGCGTTGAGGGCGTCGACTGCTTCGCTGGGCACATCGCGTTTGGTTACCGTCGTGGCGGTATTGGCCGTGTGGCGCTGGCGGTATTGGGTCAGGATGAGGATGGTGCTGGCTCCGCTGGTGATGCCTCTGATACAAGCCATGCTGCTGCTCCAGTGCCAGCGTCCGCTGTGAACTTCGTCGAGCTCGACTTCGACGAAGAGCTCTACTCTGCAGGCACTACCGGCAATGCTGAATGGGACACCCCGGTGTTGCGCTACGCTTACGGCTCCTTCACCACGCCGTCGCAGCTTTGGCAGATTGATATTGCCTCGGGCAAGCGGGTGCTGCTCAAGGAGCAGAAGATTCGCGGGAAGTTTAATCGCGGTGATTACGTCGCCAAGCGTGAATGGGTGAGTGCAGCCGACGGTGCCCAGATTCCGGTATCGATTATCCACCGCGCGGACCTGGACCTGAGCAAGCCGAATCCGACGCTGCTCTACGGCTACGGTTCCTATGAAGCCTCGATGGATCCTGGCTTTTCCATCGCGCGACTGTCGCTGCTGGATCGTGGGATGATTTTTGTCATTGCACACGTCCGCGGTGGTGGCGAAATGGGCCGCGGCTGGTGGGAGAACGGTCGCGCAACCACGAAGAAGAACACATTCACTGACTTCGTCGCCGTCGCTGACTACCTGCTGGATTCTGGGTGGACCACACGCGAGCAGCTGGTAGCACTCGGCGGTTCGGCGGGCGGCATGCTGATGGGCGTGGTCGCGAACATTGCTGGCGATAGGTTCGCGGGCATTCAGGCCGTGGTCCCGTTTGTCGACTGCCTGACATCCATGCTGATGCCAGAGCTGCCGCTGACCGTGGTGGAGTGGGATGAGTGGGGCGATCCCTACCACGACCCGGAGGTCTACGACTACATGGCCTCCTACGCGCCGTACGAGAACATCTCGGCCGATGCGAAGTACCCGAAGATTCTCGCGATTACTAGTTTGAACGACACCCGCGTGCTCTACGTGGAGCCGGCAAAGTGGATCGCCAAGCTGCGCGAGGTTGTCGGAGGTCAGCCGGGGCAGTTCCTGCTCAAGACCGAGATGTCCGCAGGTCATGGTGGTGTTTCCGGTCGTTACGAACGCTGGCGTCAGACTGCCTTCGAGTACGCCTGGATTGTCCACACTGCTGGTGCGGTGGAGTAACGGCATGGATATGCGCACGCTGCTGTCCGCGCAGGGTTTTGACACCGATTCGCTTTCCGACGATCAGTTGGCCGTCTACCACACCCTTTTTCGGCGGCGGGATGTGCGCCGCGAATTCGCCGGAGAAGTGGTGGACAGGGAGCGATTGATGCGCGTGTTGGCGGCGGCCCATGCAGCCCCGTCGGTGGGGCTGTCCCAACCGTGGGACTTTCATATCATTCAGAATCCGGACCGCCTGCAGCAGTTTGCCGACCACGTAGCCGGACGTCGCGCTGAATTCGCGGCCAAGCTCGAAGGCGAGCGGCGTGAGACCTTCAATCCGATTCAGATTGAAGGAATCGTGGACTCGGGAACGGGCATCGTCGTCACCTATGACCCGACCCGTGGCGGCAAGAACATTCTCGGCCGCGACACCGTCGATGACACCGGCCTCATGTCAGTCGCGCTGGCTATTCAGAATCTGTGGCTGGCTGCTACGGCAGAGGGGCTCGGCGTCGGCTGGGTCAGTTTCTACCATGAGGATTTTCTGGCTGACTTTGTCGGTGTCGAGGCACCCGTGCGCCCGGTGGCCTGGCTGTGCATTGGTCCAGTAACGCACCTGGCCGAGGAGCGTGACTTGGAGAAGTTCGGTTGGCGCAAGGGACTGGCTCTCGATGAGGTTGTGCATTGGGGATAATCCGCGCTGCAGACGCACATTGATGTGCTGCGATGGCGCTTTTTGAACTCTTATTTGAAAGGCTTCTGAGTATTCTCCAAGCCTTGTCCTCTCCGTTACCAAAAATTTACATACGCCTGTTTTTGTTGAATCCATGGCAGGCAGTGGGGTGCAAGAACAGATTCGGACGACCGACCAGGTCATTCGTCCAGCGGGCAAAGAGCTCGTAACTGTTGACGGTGGTGTGGTCGGTTCGCCGCTTTTGGTGTCGGTGTCGGGTTTGCGCGATGGCACATTGCTCGACGTCGCTCGTTTCGTGGCAGCGATGGAACAGCGCGGTATTACACCGTCTCTGCTGGTAGCGCCGCATGCGGGTAAAAACTGGTCGTTGCGGGAAGCTCCGGCGGTGCTGGATTGGCTCCGCCGTCGTAGCGATGACGGCATCGAGATTGTTCTCGCGGGGTTCGATCAGTCAGTTCGAGGCCGAGGCGCGGAATTTGCGTCGTTAAGCGAACATGAAGCGCGTTTGCGCCTGACCGCCGCAACGCGCCAGATGCGTGCGATGGGTTTTGAGACGGACGTCTTTGCACCACCGAAGTGGACCATGTCGCCCGAGACCATGAACGTGCTGCCGGAGCTGGGCTTCCGAGTGGCAGCGGACCGAAATGGTGTCCGCGACCTGACCACTGGTGCTGTTGATCCGACTCGCGTGCTGGCTATCGGCGAGGGCTTCGGCGGCGCCGGTTGGTGGCGCCGTGCGGTGCGCTCCTCGGTGCAGCGCTCGCTGGAGAAGGGCCGCGCGGTGCGCATCTCCGTTAACGCTTCGAAACTGCGGGAGCACAAGCTGCGCCAGGATGTTGTCGGCATCATTGACCAGGCGGTCGATGGGGGTGCGCAGCCGGTCAACCACTCTTCGGTGCCGCTGGGCCGCGAGCTCTTTGAAGGCATGGAGCAGGTCGGCTAGTCGCTACCTCTGACGGCTATCGGGGGACTGCCCTAGTGTGGGGTTTATGAGCAATCTCTTCGACATCCCAGTGACCACCATCGACGGCAACGAAGCAACGATGAATGACTGGGCCGGCCACGTTCTGCTTATCGTCAACACCGCCTCGGAGTGCGGTTTCACGGATCAGTACGACGATCTGCAAGGACTTTTCGACGAATTCGCACCCCGTGGCTTCTTCGTCCTCGGCTTCCCCTGCAATCAGTTCGGTGGGCAAGAGCCCGGCAACGCCGAGGAAATCAAGCAGTTCTGCCAGCGCGAATTCGGCGTTACCTTCCCGCTCTTCCAAAAGACGAAGGTCAACGGCCATGGCGCGCACCCACTGTACAAGCTGTTGAAGGAAACCCCGGACGCCGACGGCGAGGCTGGGGATGTGAAGTGGAACTTCGAAAAGTTCGTTGTCTCGCCCGAGGGTGAGGTCATCGGCCGTTTCCGCTCCAAGGTCTCGCCTGACGACGATGCTCTGCGCGACCTCATCGAGGAAAACTTGCCTATTTAAACTTGGCTATTTGGTGGCGTCCAGCGGTGCCTGCTCGAAGTAGCCCGTGGCACCGTAGCCCACGATGCCACCTCGGTTGCGCAGGGTCATGCTAGCTAGACCGACCTTGCCAAGCTCATCGCCACCGATGGTGACCCAGTCACCCTGAACCGCGACAACCATGTTGGCGTGCACCCCAAGGCCTGCGGGGTAGCGGTAGAAAATGATGTCACCCACCTGAGGAGAGAAGTCCTTGTCGGTGACGAAAGCATCATGTGCCTTGTAGGCATCCATGAGCTGTTCGACATCCGTAACCAGCCATGGGTTCTCGGCTGCGGCAGCCGAATCCTCGGGCGTATCAAAGACCGGAACACCCGCGGACGCGAGCAGGAATGACAAGAATGGCGCAGTCCAGGAACCGGAGCAGTCGACCGTGTTGCCGAATGCGTCAAGGTTTGGATTCAGCTTCGCGGTCTGGTTCGCAGCTGTGGGTGCAGAACCCGGCCTGGTGGCAGCAGCGGCGGCGACGGCATCTGCATCAGCAGTTGGGTCTGCGTCTGAATTCGGGTGCTCGCCGACCTTGGGGATAACGCTGCGGATGTCGTCATCAGTAGCGCCACACGCCAGGCCGAAGTAAACCTCAGGGGAGGGCTGCTCCTCGTACTGATAGCGCGCAACATCCTTCAGAGCCTGCTGATAGTAAGGGCGGTCTGCCTCGGTGCGGGGGAACGTGCCACCACGCCACGCCAGAACATTGATAGGACCGAAGAGCGTGAACCACCCGGCGAAGAGGAATACCGCCGTCAGTACCAGGATGGAAACAGGCGGGATAGCGGCGCGAACACGTTGCAGCATGCTCGGTGAGGATGCGTTCTCCTGGCCGTCGTCAAGCGATGGTGAGGAAGACTCAGACCGTGCTGCGTGAGGCTGCTGTGCGGGCACAGGCGCGGGTGAATCGGTGGTCATATCTTCTCAGGATAGTAGGCGGCGCTGCGCTCGTCCTTGGCGAGTGCGTCTGAGCCGTACGTAATGGCCTAGTCTGCGGCTCCTGCTGCAGAAGAGGGCGTGCAGTTAAACTGTGGTTCATGACTTCACCCGACATGCGTAACGAGGCCGAGCACGACCCTCGTGAGGATCTGCCGAGCTTCCTGCGTGAGCCGGACAAAATAGACAAGCTTCTCTATGCATCGCTGATGCTGGTTGCCGTGTACGGCTTTGCAATCATCCCGTTCCGTGCGGTTTTGCTGCTCAAGTACACGTTCTTGCACACATGGCTGACAGGATCGAATCTGTCGGTGCTGATTCTCGCGTCGGAAAACGAGGACCGGCCGCTCTTCCTCTTCGCTGTTGTAGTGATTGCGGCGCTTTCGACAATCAAGTTCATGCCGTTCTTCTACTGGATGGGCAAGAAGTGGGGCACGGAATTCATAACGATGAGTTTCGGCGGACACCCACCGCGATGGTTTAAGAAGATGGAGAACTTCATCTATGAACGCATCGGGCTGAGTGTGCTGGCATCGTTTGTGCCATTCTCGCCGATTCCGGCCACGATTGTCGTGGCCATCGGTGGTATTGCGAAGGTGCGCGGCTGGGTAGTAGGCGTGTACCTCTTCTTCTGTGCCGCAATGCTCAAGTGCTTCTACCTGTACTTGGGCCTGAAGTTTGGCCCAAGCATCCAGGGCTCCCTGCAGACGATTGACCGGTACGTCACCTACATCACCTTCGCGCTGATTGGCTGGATGTTCCTATCCATCTGGTGGAAAAACAGGAAGCCGGGTAGCCAGGCGGCTTAATCCTGTTCGCGCTCAATCAGCGGCAGCGGGCTGTACTTGTCACGCAATGCCTTCAGTGACAGATCGTGAGCGTGCAGGCGCTTGTCCTCATCCGTCGTCGGCTGGAAGTGCGGTACCGGCTGCGGGTTGAAATCGTCATCAATTGCGACATACGTCATGGTCGAATGCAGTGCCTTGCGCAGGCCGCCGACACCCTTGCGGGGCTCA
Source organism: Corynebacterium sp. 401_CJEI (assembly GCF_001076435.1). NCBI lineage: Bacteria > Bacillati > Actinomycetota > Actinomycetes > Mycobacteriales > Corynebacteriaceae > Corynebacterium > Corynebacterium sp. 401_CJEI. Next base: position 26,426 of record NZ_JVIP01000036.1, on the reverse strand, counting down.
CAGCAGTAGACCTGCACCGACAGGTGCATCGAGGTCGTGCCTGTACGCAGGATGCGTGCGCGCACCTCAACCAGGTCGCCAATGTGGATTGGGCTGTAGAAGCGAATACCACCTGCGTAGACAGAAATGGTCTGGCGCCCTGCCCAGTTGGTGGTAACTGCCGTCGCAGCCTCGTCGATCCACTCCATGGCGGTGCCGCCGTGGACGTTTCCGCCCCAGTTGACATCGGTCGGCTTTGCCAGGAAACGTGTGGTCAGTTCGGGTGCGGAAGAGTCCGCGGAGTAGGTCTGCGCGCGCATGCTGGCTTCGATGTCGCGGCGGAGCTCAAAACGGGAAAGAGCGGCTTTCTCAACGCGCTCTTCTTCCTCTGTTTGCGGCACCCACTTCGGCACCGGAGTCGACTTACCGTTTTCATCCATGGCCACGAAGATCACCAGGCAGTCAGCTGCGCGGGTGAACTTGCCCTCGCGCGGATCAGCCGAGAGCACTTCGTTGACGATGTGCATGGAACTGCGGCCGGTATGCGCAATCTTGGAGCGCACCTCGACAATGTGGCCACTGGGAATCGGGCGAGTGAAGTGAATGTGACCGAAGTACGCAGTCACGCAGTAGCGTCCCGACCAGCCGGTCGCGCAGGCGTAAGCGGCCTTGTCAATCCACTGCAACACACGGCCGCCGTGGACAGAATTGGTTCCGGCCATAATGACATCGGTCGGCGATGCCATAAAACGGAGTACAAGAGATGGTGACGCTGGAGCATGCACCTGTTCAGCTTTTTCAGTTGACTGCGTATCCATATATGAAAGCATAACTCTAGGATGAGGTTATGGTATCCAAAATCTCGCCTTTCGACGTTCGCAGCGCTCTTTCCACCGCCGCACCCTGGGCGGCGCAACGGCTTCTCGGCCGCGAATTGCTATCTGACCAAGAGGCTGCCTCCTTCATCGGGCCGGATGGGGCGCAGGGGTCGTCGTTAAGCCGTGCGAGCCTTGCCAAAGCGGTACGTCTGTCCGTGCGGATGCTCGCCCAAGAGGCTCCGGGGCATAGCGTCGAGGTGCGCGTGCCGCCCTTCGTCGCGGTCCAGTGCATTGAGGGCCCCAGGCACACGCGCGGTACGCCGCCCAATGTCGTGGAGATGTCGCCGGAGATTTGGCTGGGACTCGCGTGCGGAATGATCACGTTAGAGCAGGTGCAGGCGCACATCGATATGTCGGGAACGCGCGCGGCGGAAATTGGGAATCATCTGCCGGTGGCGCGCATTTCTTAAAGCCCGTGGGGGGATGCTGAATTGGTGCCCAGGCGGGTGGGGCTATTAGTGTGAATGTCGTGGCCGATACCAACATTTCAGGTGCACCAAAGACCAAACTTTTGCCAATTTCGCCATACGACGATTTGGGGGAGACATCCCCGCGCGAAGAATGTGGCGTTTTTGGCGTTTGGGCACCTGGCGAAGACGTGTCCAAACTCACCTACTATGGCCTGTTTGCCCTGCAGCATCGCGGCCAGGAAGCCGCCGGTATCGCAGTCGGCGACGGCGACCAAATTCTCGTATTCAAGGACCTGGGCCTTGTTTCCCAGGTTTTTGATGAGCAGACGCTCGACGCTCTGAAGGGGCACGTAGCGGTGGGGCACACGCGCTACACCACCGCTGGCGCTCCTGCGTGGGAGAATGCACAGCCGATGTTCCAGATGGCCTCCGACGGCACGGACATCGCGCTGGGGCACAACGGCAACCTGACCAACCACCTCACGCTGTTCCATGAGGCGGTCGACAAGGGCCTGCTGCGTGAAGAGGGCGAGCTGCCCAGTGACTCCGCAATCATGACCACTTTGCTTGCCGACGAAACCGGCAAGATTGACCACCCCGAAGATTACGGCTGCAGCACCAATGTAGAAGCGGCCGCGATGGCACTGCTGCCGCGTTTGAAGGGTGCTTTCTGTCTTACTTTCACCGATGGCGAGACGCTGTACGCCGCGCGTGACCCATACGGTGTGCGCCCGCTGTGCCTGGGGCGCCTGTCCGGTGGTTGGGTAGTCGCATCCGAGACTTGCGCGCTGGATATCGTCGGTGCATCGTTCGTCCGCGAGATCGAGCCAGGCGAGATGGTGACCATTGATGCTTCCGGTGTGCGTTCGCAGCGTTTTGCCGAGACCACCCACGCTGGATGCATTTTTGAGTACGTCTACCTGGCCCGCCCGGACTCCAACATCCGTGGTCGCTCCGTCAACGCGGTGCGTCTTGAGCTGGGCCGCCAGTTGGCACGTGAGTTCCCGGCTGACGGTGACCTGGTGATGCCGGTGCCGGAATCCGGTACCCCGGCCGCTGTTGGCTACGCCCAGGAATCGGGCATCCCGTTTGGTCAGGGGCTGACCAAAAACGGCTACGTGGGGCGTACCTTCATTCAGCCTTCGCAGACGATTCGTCAGTTGGGTATCCGACTGAAGCTGAACCCACTGAAGGAAGTTATCGCCGGTAAGCGCTTGGTCGTGGTCGATGACTCCATCGTCCGCGGCAACACTCAGCGTGCCCTGATTCGCATGCTGCGTGAGGCTGGTGCGAAGGAAGTGCACGTGCGCATCGCCGCACCGCCGGTGAAATGGCCGTGCTTCTACGGCATTGACTTCGCTTCCCCGGGCGAGTTGTTGGCCAACGGTGTCGATGAGAATGACATTGTCGCCGGTATCGCAACCGCGATTGGTGCCGACAGCCTGGGATTTGTCTCTATCGATGGCATGGTCGCCGCTTCCGAGCAGGCAAAGACCGAAGTCTGTTGTGCGTGCTTCGATGGCAAATACCCGCTGGGGCTGCCGGAGGGCAATCCGAATGCGGCAGCGGTGGAAAGGATGCAGGCAGCCCAGGCTGCCAAAGCCGCAACGAGCAATTAGCCTCGAAACCTCCTTAGAATGAACTACGAGAACTGAACCGAGAACGAAGCGCAAGCGGTGCTGTGGATTGCAGCCGTTGCTTTGTTCCCGGTCCGCCAATACTCCCGGATACGGCAGTAACGCCGCCCGGGGGAGAAAGTTTAAAGCGAGAGCCTCTAATGACCGAGAACGTTTCTGGTGCTTCCTACGCTGCAGCCGGTGTCGACATCGAAGCCGGCGACCGCGCCGTTGAACTATTCGCCCCGATTGCCAAGAAGGCCACTCGCCCAGAGGTCCGTGGCGGGCTCGGCGGTTTTGCCGGCCTGTTTGCACTGGGCAACTACGAAAAGCCGCTGCTGGCCGCATCCTCCGATGGTGTGGGGACCAAGTTGGCCGTGGCGCAGGCCGTCGGCAAGCACGACACCATTGGCCTGGACCTGGTCGCCATGGTCGTCGATGACCTGGTTGTGTGCGGCGCCGAGCCGCTGTTCCTGCAGGACTACATTGCAATTGGCAAGGTCGTGCCGGAGCACGTCGCCGAGATTGTTTCCGGCATCGCCGAGGGATGCGTCCAGGCGGGTTGCGCCCTCCTGGGCGGGGAGACTGCAGAGCACCCGGGTGTGATGGAACCGGGTGAGTACGATGTCTCCGCTACCGGCGTCGGTGTCGTGGAAGAGGACAAGCTTCTCGGCCCGGACCGCGTGCGTGAGGGCGATGTCATTATCGCCATGGAGTCCTCTGGACTTCACTCCAATGGCTACTCGCTGGCTCGCTACGTTCTCCTGGAGAAGGCCGGTCTGGAGCTCGACGGTTATGTCGAGGACTTCGGGCGCACCCTCGGTGAGGAGCTGCTGGAGCCAACCAAGATTTATGCGAAGGACTGCCTGGCTCTCATGAACGAGGCCGAGGTCCGCACTTTCTGCCACGTCACCGGTGGTGGATTGGCTGGCAACATGGTTCGCATCATGCCGGAAGGCCTGACCGCCGACATGAGCCGCGCAACTTGGACCCCGGGTCCGATTTTCAAGACCATTGCTGAGCTCGGCAACGTCTCCCGCGAGGAGATGGAGAAGACCTTCAACATGGGTGTCGGCATGGTTGCGATTGTTTCCGCAGAGGACCGCGATCGTGCCCTGGCTCTGTTGACTGCCCGCCACATCAACGCTTGGGAGCTGGGTACTGTCCGCAAGAGCGAGGCGGGCGAGGACGGGGCTGTTTTGCGCGGCAGCCACCCGCGCTTCTAAGCGTCGGCCGGCCGTCGGTTTACTGCGACGGGCGGCCGGGGACTGGGCCGGCTGGTCTGCCGTGGAGGGCGGCCTACTGATGCGACGGGGCGGTCTAGATTCTGGGTTGCACAACGGAGATCCCAGAAAACCACGGGCTGCAAATGTGAAACTGTATGAGTTTATGACACTTTCGAGCCGTTTTTCGGGCGATTTTTGTCATAAACGCAGTCAGTAACTCGGATTGATCCGCCACCGCCGAACATAATCGGCGGAACATAAACGCAGTCGACTAAGCAAAAGCAAGCACCCACCAACGGAATCGTTGGTGGGTGCTTGCTTTATTGAAATAGAAACGCTTTGCGGAAAATACGACAGCGGTTAGCTTGCGCTAGCTGTCGCGACCAGCGCCTGAGGCCCATTCCTCCCAGTCAGAGTAATAGTCGTCTCGATCGGACTCGTTCGACTTGCCGACGAGTTCCCGCTGCAGACGTTCCAAATCCATTTCTGGTGAATCGTACTTGAGCTGACGGGCAACCTTCGCCTGCTTTGCTTTCGCACGGCCGCGACCCATGGCCTGACCCCCTTGTGTAATCCGTGGGGCGGCACGGGGATACGGCCGACCCACTTATGTCTTATTGCGTTAATTCCTGTAAGACACCATAGCCGATTTTTAGACGAAGGGGTTACGCGGGGAGGCCCATAGTGGGTCGTGTCCTCGCGCTCAGACAACTCAATATGTGCTGTGGCCTGGGGAAATGTCCTTTCTGAAAAAGAATGGAAAAAGTTATTTTTTCACCACTCTGTCTGGTGGCTTTACCTATTTCCTGTTACCTATTTCCCACGCAGGCGGTTGATGGCCACACGGCCCGGCGGCAGCTGCTCAACGCGGTCGATGGAGGAAGGGTCGACGGCCACGGCGCAGTCACCCACCACAAGGCCCTCGCGCTCCTGAGCTGAGCGTTTAAGCAGAGCCAAAGCAATCGGGCCGTAATCGGCATGTTGCACGACGGTGCCCACGCGGCCCACGGCGCGCTTGCCCATCATCACTGGATCGCCGGTTTCCGGCAGGGTGGCCGAGCCGTCGAGCTGCAGCATCACCAAAACTCGTGGGGAGCGACCAACATTGTGGACACGTGATACCGTCTCTTGGCCGCGATAGCAGCCCTTGTCCAAGTGCACGGCAGCCGTGTCGAATTCAGAGGCGATCCAGCGCGGAGCCTCATGCGGAATCATCTTCTCGTCTACGTCGATTCCCAGCTCTGGCCGCAAGGAGACTACGCGTTCGGCCTCCCAGCCCATCAGGCCGACTGGGGAGGCGCCAGCGGCCACCAGCGCGTCCCAAGCACCGACTAAATCCTGTCGGCGTACGAGCACATCCACACGCCCGCCGCGTGGCCACGGCAGGTGCCGGACGTAGGAATGTCCCACAGTCGTAGCTTTACCCACCTGCGGGAATGCGAGACCAGCGGCTACCAGGACCTCAGGGGCATTCGGCCCCATGACGGAAATAATCGCCCTTTCTACCTCAGCAATTTCCACCTTGGACCAGAACACCATCATGTTCAGGTACTTCAACAGGGAGTCGAAGCCGGCAGGGGGCACGTCGATAAGCACGGAATCGTCCAAAACAGTCAACGTCATGTGATGGAGAACGTGACCGTTTGCATCCAGGTTCAGTGCTTCAGTGACAGTGCCGGGAGCGGCTTCGTCGACCTTCTGCGAAAAAAGTGTGTTGAGGTAGGTCAGGCGATCCTCGCCAGTGACCTCAATAACGCGGTAGTACGAGCGATCTACTACGCCGCAGTCCTCCTGCAGGTGACGTTGCTCTACCAGCGGACGGCCGTAGTGCCATGCCACGCTAGCTTGCCCTGTGGTTTGCTCAACGTTTTTCGCTGAGTTTCCGTCTGGGGCGTTCTCTGAGGCCTTCTCCAAACCTTCCATCTGTCCGCCCAGTTCGAGGGCAGCGGCGCCAGCCACGTGAGACATCAAAGGACTTACATACTCAACACTCACTCCCTCATGTTAACCAGAAATCCTCAAATTAAGCATGGATTAAGCTTGTGTGTATGACGGATTCGCTTTCTTCTCTAGTGCTTATCGACGTCTTCGCAGACGGCGGCCCGGTTGCTGTCGAGGCAGGACAGCCGTTCCTCTACGCGGATGATCTCGGAGCTATTCGCGGCGACGGAGTTTTTGAAACACTCCTGGTCAGGGGTGGTCATACCTGTAATACTGACCGGCACGAGAAGCGATTCGCATCGTCAGCGCTAATGCTGGATTTGCCAACCCCAGATCTGCAGCAGTGGCGGGCGGCTACCGAGGTCGCACTACAGGAGTTGCGCGATAGGTCAATTGAGGGGGATGCGACGTTGCGGTGGGTGTACTCGCGTGGTCGTGAGTCCACCGGAGAGCCGACTGGCTACGTTTTGGCTAGCTCCGCGGAAAAGGTGGCGGAAAACCGTCTGAAGCCGGTATCGGTCATGCTTGCAGAGCGCGGTTTCTCGCTCGACCTTGGCTCCCGTGCACCGTGGGCGCTCATCGGCGCGAAAACGTTGTCATACGCAGCTAATATGGCCGCTTTGCGCTATGCCAAGTCCAAGGGTTTTGACGATGTCATCTTCACGTCCGCAGAGGGCAAGCTCTTGGAAGGCCCAACATCGACCATCATCGTTCAGCGCGGCAATGAACTGCTGACTCCCAACCCCGGTGAAGGAGTGCTGCCGGGCACAACTCAGGCAGCGCTGTTTGAAACAGCCGCCAACTGCGGCTGGGAAGTCACCCCGACGGTCCTGGTGCCCGGGGACCTATTCACCGCCGATGCGGTATGGCTGGTGTCTTCGGTGCGTATCGCGGTCGTGGTTAAGTCCATCGATGGTGAGCCCATCCGGCAGCCGGATGCAATCGCGGAAAAGGAATTCCGCGACCTGTGTGACAAGGCGCTGGCGACGCAGTAGGGCCCCAAATAGTAGGGCTTGATGCAGTTGGGCGACGCAGTAGGGCCCCACAACGCCCGTCGTAAAGCGGGGAGAACCTAGCCCGCGTAGCGCTTGAGCTGCGCGGACATGCGGGGAGCGAATTCCTCATCCCGCAGGCGCTCGTCTACCCACCCGAGATCATTGTTCGGCATCAGACCGTAGAGGCGCTTGCCCGGGCCAAGGGATGCAGGACCGGTAGCAGTGACCATTGTGGAGGCTGCCTGCAGTTCCCATGCACGCTCGGAAACCGGCTTGCCGTAGTAGATCTCAGTGACGCCGGTGGAGTGGACGCAGATGAACTCAATCTCGTCCTCGTTGTTAATGCGCCAAAATCCTGTTTCGCGCTGGTCAGGGCCGGTCGGCTTGCCTTCTTCGTCCAGCTTCCAGATGCGCGACTCATACTTCAGGTAGTTCTCGCCATCGTGGCTGAAAATGAGCTGCTGGCCGAAGTTGTACTCGCCGTCGACGACAGTGTTCGCCTGCCCCTCACCGCGCCACACGCCGACCAGCGGCAGTAGTGCCAGCAGGCCGTCGTGAATATTCGGGCCGAAGCGCAGGTTAGCGGTCTCGTCGGGGATCGGGAGCCCCTCAAGCTCAGTGATGTTGCGCGTAGCGGTGCTCTTGGCCTGTTCGGCCGCGCGGTTGATGGCCTCGTTGCCGTCGAGGCGAGGGGCTTCCGCAGCTGCAGGCTCCTGTGCAGCGGCGTCTGTCTGGTTGCTGCCATTCTTCTCGGTCATGCTTCACACTCTACCGCTGAAGCTCTTGTGGCCATGTATGGGCTGTTGTCGCATGGTGCTAACGCTGCACCGACGCTTAACGGCGATGCTTGACGACGGCCTTAGCGACGCACCCGACAGTTCTTCTCCGGCAGCTTCTCCGTGGATTGAGCTGACGCCTCGGCATCCTGCTGGGATGTCGGCGGCATGAAGTTTGTTGGCGACACGGTGCACAGAATCTGTTCGCCTTCGATGGTGATAGAACCGCCCGACACGTACACGCGAGTCGCCGGCATGCCCATCGGTATCTCTGAATCCCGCAGCGTCAGAGCGAAGGTGTCCATGATGTGCTGCGTATCAGCCTCAGACAGCTCAGGTTTGATGTGGCTTTTAGAATCCGTTGGGGACGAGGGCGCAGAAATAATCTCCATCGGCGTAATGACCACGTCGCGGCTGACAATGCGCAACTTCGCCGTAACCTGGGTTTTTCCCTGCCATCCGGCTGGCGTGGCCTCGAAGATAGCCTCGGTCTCCCAGCCGCCGGTGGGGGAGGAGTCCTTCAGGCTCTGGATACTCAAGTCTGTCAGTCCCAGCTTGTTTCCCAGAGAGACACCGTCGAGCGAGAGCTTAGTGAAGTACTGCTTCGTCGGCGATTCTGGGAAATTACCGCTGAGCACCGCCGATGCCGGGACCTTAACGTTGGAGGCTCCGTACTCCAGAGATACCAAGCCGAAGTCGGGCACCTCGACATCGCGGATGCGCGAGGTTACGGAGCTCCATTTTCCCGTAACAAAAGAGGACAAGTAGGCCTTGCCCCCAATGGCGACGTATGGGGTCATCTCCAGCTGAGCAGTCTCCTGAATATGCTCGGAGAGCTTGTACTCCGCATGGCTGGCGAAGCCCATGTCGGTGGCAATCACCAGCGCGGCAACGGCGAGGATAGAGCCACCGATCTTCTTCTGTCGTCGGGAAATGGACACACTCTATTAGTACCCCATCGCTTTTGGCTCAGACGACATCGGGGAAGTGTTGAATTCGCTGCTGTGTATAGGGTGGGGCGTATGAACGTAACCGAACTGCTTGACGTAGACACCACCGCCGCCGATACGCTACTGCAGCACGCCCACTCCGCCGACGGCGTGGAGGCGTTCGGCGAGGCTTTCGTCCGAGGGCTTGACGACGAATCTTTCGGGCATCGACACTTTGCGATTATTGAGAACGACCGTTACTTGGGCCTGGCCGCCGTTGCGCCGGATGCTGTGGAGATGGTTGTTGACCCGGAGTTTCGTAAGCAAGGAGTGGGGGCGAAGCTGCTTGCGCACATCGATGCTGAGGTCGGCGAGCGTCTGCCTATCTGGGCTCACGGTGATGTCGCCGGTGCCAGCCGCTTGGCAGAGTTGACGGGACGCAAGGTTGTCCGCGAGCTGTTGCAGATGTCCGTTTCGGGCTCAGCGTTGGAGAAGGCGGCGGGGGACGTCGATAAGCGTGATGATGTTGAAGCCTTGACCCTGACTGCGGCACGTGCGAAGTGGGGCGCGGCAGCGGTAGATCGAGCGTGGTTGGCAGTGAATAACGAGGCGTTTGACTGGCATCCGGAGCAGGGCGGTTGGTCGCAGCCACAACTCGATCGCGCTCGGAACGTGCAGTGGTTCGACCCGGAGGGCGTGTTCTTTGCTGCGGATGTGGCCGGGGCGCGCGACAGTGCGGAGGAGATTTGCGGTTTCCACTGGACGAAGTGGCATGCCGAGGAGTCTGTGCCAACTGGCGAGGTGTATGTGATTGGACTGAGCTCGAAGGCACGCGGACGTGGTCTCGGACGATGGCTGACCAACGTTGGGCTTTCCTATCTCCGAAAACGGGGAGCGGAAAAGGTAATTCTCTATGTCGAAGGCGACAATGCGCCTGCAGTGCGCACGTACCGTGCGGTCGGTTTCGAGGTGGCCCGCCGTGATGTGATGTACGGCGCGTAGATGCGACGGTTCGGTTTATTGGGGGAGTTATTGAAGGCGAGCTAGGGGGGGGCGAGCTTAGCTTTATCTCAGTTTTAGGTGGTTTTCCTCTGGCGCGGGGCAATGATTCTTGTGTTTTTGAGGAGATGCTGTCCAATCCTCAGTGTTTCAGGGGCGCATTTTAGGGCCTCTTACAGGGAAAATGAGGATAAATAAAGAATTACTTGCGCCGTTCACCAATTGTTAATGTTCTGAACAGGTTCCGGTTACTATCGGTAGATAGGTTCAGCGCAGTGGACCGGAGTGTGGCGGTTCCACGTGAACTGTTTCACTCATTGTGTAAAACCCCGGAGGATTTACTGTGCTGAAGAAGAACCGTGCGGCATCCGTCATTGGCCTGGCCGCTGTTGCAAGCCTTACCCTGGCTGCTTGTGCTGAAGGGCCAACGCTGCAGGGCGAGGGCGCTACCTCGCAGCAGCGTGCAATGGACCTGTTCGCCACCAAGTTTGAAGAGGCCGGCTCGACCCTGTCGTACAACGCATCTGGCTCTGGTTCCGGTCAAACTCAGTTCATTGCCGGCACCGTTGCTTTCGCTGGCTCCGACTCTCCGCTGAAGGAGAAGGACGGCAAGGACCAGGTTGCAGAGGCTAAGAAGCGCTGCGATGGTAACGATGCATGGCACCTGCCGATGGTTATCGGTCCGGTTGCCGTTGCCTACAACCTCGAGGGCGTTGATGTCACTCTGACTCCGGCTCTGGTTGCTGAAATCTTCGACGGCAAGATCACCAAGTGGAACGACCCGAAGATTGCTGAGGTCAACAAGGACGCGAAGCTGCCGGAGAAGGACATCAAGGTTGTCTACCGCTCTGAGGAGTCCGGTACTACTGATAACTTCATGAAGTTCCTGAGCGCAGCTGCTCCGGAGCAGTGGAAGCACGAGGCTTCCAAGTCCTTCCCGACTGCTACTGGACAGGGCGCTAACGGCTCGGCTGGTGTTGTCGACGAGGTTTCCAACATCGACGGTGCTATCACCTACGTTGAGGCTGGTTTCGCTAAGGACAAGGACCTGGGCATTGCCAAGATGGACTTTGGCCATGGCCCGGTTGAGCTGAACAACGACACCGTCGGTAAGGCTCTGGATTCCGTCACGTTCAAGACTGAGGGTCACGACATGGTTGTTGACACCGACGCTCTGTTCGCAATGGATGAGAATGGCGCTTACCCGCTGATTCTGACCACCTACGAAATCGTCTGCTCCGCTGGTTACGACGAGGAGACTCGTGACCTGGTTAAGAGCTTCCTGAAGGTTGTTCTGGAAGAGGGCCAGGGCCCAGAGCTCGAAGAGCGGGGTTACATCCCGGTTCAGGGTGAGTTCAAGGACAAGTTGTCCGCAGCGGTTGACGCTATCAAGTAATTCGTTGCGCGCAACGCGGGTGAAAGCAGAGTTGGCTCTGTTGTTACCCGATTGGCGCGAGGATTACTTCAGCCGGCCACGCAGATTTGAGCTGTAGGCCGAAAACCTGACGTAGACCGGTTGGCTTTATATATCGACACCTCAGTTGATTGGGTACCGCTCGTAGAGGGGTACTGAGGCCAATCGGTCTTCATGTGCGTTGAAGCACAAATCACTTCTACTTAGGAAATGAGATCATGAGTTCCTCGACTCCCATTGAAGGGAAGCAGGAGGCTGTAGACAGCAGTCTGTTGCAGTCCTCAGCACCGCAGGTGGATTCCTCCGGCGACGAGAGCTCGGAAGAGCAAGCCATTCAGTCCGGCGTTGTTCGTCCTGGTGACCGAATCTTCAAGATTCTGGCGGTAGGATCTTCCGCATTGGTGACTGCTGCCATCATCGCAATTGCAGTGTTCCTGCTCCTGCGCGCAGTTCCGGCAATGTCCCGTAACGAAGCGAACTTCTTCACCTACACCGAACGATGGAACCTGGCGGATACCTCCGCCATGTACTTCGGTATTCCGAACATGTTTCTGGTGACCGTCGCGGTTTCCATCCTGGCGCTGATTCTGGCGATGCCGGTTGCGCTGGGTATTGCCATCTTCCTGACTGCCTATGCTCCAAAGAAGATGGTCAAGCCGCTGGGCTACCTCGTGGATTTGCTGGCCGCAGTGCCGTCGATTGTTTACGGTCTGTGGGGTTTTATGGCTCTCGGTCCGGCATTGGCCGGTCTGTACGGGTGGTTGGCTAAGACACTGGGCTTTATCCCGATGTTTGCCCTGTACCCAAACTCGCCGGCCTTCGAGACTGGTCGAAACCTCTTCACCGGTGGCATTGTGCTGGCAATTATGATTCTGCCGGTTATCGCGGCTACCACCCGCGAGGTCTTTGTTCAGACCCCGCGTGGTCACATTGAGGCATCGCTGGCTCTCGGTGCGACCCGTTGGGAGATGGTCAAGCTGGCCATTCTGCCATTCGGTCGTTCTGGCTTTATCTCCGGCTCGATGCTGGGTCTGGGACGTGCCCTCGGTGAGACGATGGCTCTGTACCTCGTAATCTCTCCGTCTTCGGCATTCCGTGGTTCGCTTTTCGACGGCGGTACCACCTTCGCAACCGCAATTGCCAATGCGGCACCGGAGTTCAATGACAACCTCAAGGCCGGCGCATACATGTCCGCAGGTTTGGTGCTGTTCTTGCTGACCTTCGTGGTCAACTCCGCAGCCCGAATCATTGCGAAGAAGTAGCAAGGTCGTAGGAAAAGAAACGAGAAGTAACAATGACTAGTTCAACTACTGATTCTTCGCCTCACGGCCCCGCAGACATGGTCCCCACCACGGAGTCGGCATTCACCCAGATTAAGGGTTCCCGCAAGGTAGCGGACAACGTCTCCACGGTCCTCATTTACTTCTGCATGGCTCTTGCCCTGATCCCGCTGGTGTGGGTTCTCTTTGAGCTTGTCGTCCGAGGTACCCCGTCACTGCTGAGTGGTGAGTGGTGGACTGCTTCCCAGCGCGGTGTCACCCTTGGTGCATCTGCCGGTGGTGTTGCTCACGCAATCGTCGGTACCTTGGTTCAGGCTCTGGTCACAACTCTCATGACCGTGCCATTCGGTATCTTCGTCGCTATCTACTTGGTCGAGTACGCAGGTAACTCCCGCTTGGGCAAGGTCACCACCTTCATGGTCGACATCCTCTCCGGTGTGCCGTCGATTGTTGCGTCGCTGTTCATCTACTCGATGTGGGTGGTCATGTTTGGCATGAGCCGTTCCGGTTTCGCCGTCTCGCTAGCGCTGGTTCTGCTGATGCTGCCAATCGTTGTCCGCAACACCGAGGAAATGCTGCGCATCGTTCCGCACGAGTTGCGTGAAGCCTCTTACGCTCTGGGTGTTCCGAAGTGGAAGACCATTTTGAAGATCGTGCTCCCGACCGCACTGTCGGGCATCGTCACCGGCATCATGCTGGCCGTCGCCCGCGTCATGGGTGAGTCCGCACCGATGCTGATCCTGGTTGCAACCTCACGAATCATCACCTATAACCCGTTCGGCCAGTCGCAGTCCTCACTGCCGCTGTTCATGCTGGACATGTACAAGGCCGGTAATACCGGTGCGGCATTCGACAAGATGTGGGGCGCAGCGCTCACGCTGGTTCTCATCATTGCCCTCATCAATATCCTGGCGCGCGTCATATCCGCCAAGTTCTCCGTCAAGAGCAGTTAATGCTGGGCGCCTAACGTCCGCTATTTCAAGGAAGGTTTTTGAAAGACCATGGCTAAGCGCCTAGACCTTAACGATGTCAACATCTACTACGGCGATTTCCACGCTGTGCAGAACGTCGACCTGCACGTCCCGCCGCGTTCTGTTACCGCATTCATTGGCCCGTCCGGCTGTGGTAAGTCCACCGTGCTCCGTTCGCTGAACCGTATGCACGAGGTCATCCCGGGTGCCTACGTCACTGGCGAGGTGCTTCTCGACGGCGAAAACATCTATGGCCCGAAGATTGACCCGGTCTCCGTTCGTAACACCATCGGTATGGTGTTCCAGCGTCCGAACCCGTTCCCGACCATGTCCATCGAGGACAATGTCGTGGCTGGCCTGAAGTTGGCCGGTGTTAAGAACAAGGCTCGTCTCCAGGAGGTTGCCGAGAAGTCCCTGCGCGGCGCCAACCTCTGGGATGAGGTGAAGGACCGCCTGGACAAGCCGGGCGGTGGCCTCTCCGGTGGTCAGCAGCAGCGTCTGTGCATCGCACGCGCAATTGCAGTTGAGCCGGAAGTTCTGCTGATGGACGAGCCGTGTTCCGCACTGGACCCGATTTCCACCCTGGCAATCGAGGACCTGATTCACGAGCTGAAGGAAGAATTCACCATCGTCATCGTGACCCACAACATGCAGCAGGCAGCTCGTGTGTCCGATCAGACCGCATTCTTCTCCCTCGAGGCAACCGGTAAGCCGGGTCGCCTGGTCGAGGTTGGCCCGACCAAGAAGATCTTCGAGAATCCGGACAAGAAGGAAACCGAGGACTACATCTCCGGTCGCTTCGGCTAAACGCTTTGCGTATGCCGTAAGAAGCAAAAAGAAAGAGCCCCGTACTTCACGCGTCTTCACGCGAGGTACGGGGTTCTTTTTGTTGTTGCAGTTTATGAGATTGCTGTTTGTTTCGGTGTGGGGCCGGGGGTGAAAATAATGTTTGTTTTGGGGCGGAATTGTCTGTTTGTTATCGGGCGGGGTAATCTTCCGAAGACGCAATCGAGCGTCCCCCGGAAAACTGTAGAGGGATCTGGGTAAATATATTTACATAGGAGTTATTCAATTATGGATAACCAGCAAAACGCGCAGTTCAATCCTCAGTTTTCCCCTGTGGGTGAGCAATCTTGGCCAGTAATCGCCGAAGAGAAAGCGCCGAAGCCAATTGTCGGTTACATTGCACTTGTAGTTGCGATTATTGGTTTACTCGGTTGTATCCCGGGGGCTTTGATTATTGGTTGGGTGGCGCTACCGGTTGCATTTATTTTATCGGTCGTCGGACTGTTTCAGCGCGCAACTACCAAAAAACCAGCTCTTATCGCTCTGATTCTTTCTGTGTTGGGATTGCTCATTGCGCCAATTGTATTTGTTTCTTCGGTAGGCAATGCCGTGGATGATGCGTTCAATCGGGATACGACTGCCTCTAGCCCGGATGGAAGCAAATCTGATTCTTCCGATTCTGGTGCTGCGGGCAGTAGTCGGGAGAATCCGTTGCCGATTGGAACGACCATCGAAAGTGAGCAGTGGGCCATTACTATCGATAGCGTAAATCTAAACGCTAACGATGAGGTTCTGGCGGAAAATCAGTTCAATGACCCTGCTCCAGAGGGGTTTGTATACGGACTTGTGCATGTTACTGCAAAGTACAAGGGGAATGACCCTCAGGGGCAGAGTTCCTGGCTTGGTATTAATTATGTAACTGCAGGTGGCCAAACCACGGACGAAACGGAGCTTTGGGCGGTGGCGCCTGACGAGTTTGACACCCTCGAGACGGTGTATGAGAACGGCGAAATCGCAGGTAACGTGGTAATCGTTGTGCCCATTGATGGGGCAGATCAGGGAGTTCTGGCAGTCACCCCAGATTTAATGTCAAAGAAGTCTTTTGTTGCTGTCTCTTGAGTAGCGGCTGTCTCTTGGGTCGCGGGGATGGACACGATATAAGAATCGGCATTCTCCAGACATCTAACGCGAAAAGTAATCGCACAAACAGTTACTGACTAGGTTTATGTCAGATGAATAGCGTTTACTCGCAGTAAAGTGTCATAAACCTAGTCAGTTTCTCGGGCTGGGGCAGTGTTTGGCTGGGGAGGTGTTTAGCCTGGTGAGGCTTAAAAACGGCTCCACTCCGGCCTAAAAACCCGCGCCCCAGGCCAGCAGCCACCCCCAACATCTCTACAGCTCAGCCCAACACCCAGCCCCGCCCAGCAGCCCTACAGCCCAGCCTCCCAACAGCCTGCAGCTTCACGGACCTACATACGCAGGTGACGCTCCAAGGCCTGCAGGCGTTGGTTAAAGCTGCGCTGGTCGCGCTCATCCTCGAGCTTGTCCAGGTAGACATCGCGCTTGTAACCGGTGGCCAGGTAAATAATCCGGGCGGCAACCTCGACAGCGTGATCCGCGTAACGCTCGTAGAAGCGGCTCAGTAGAGTGACATCCACTGTCTGCGCAGGGGAGTGCGGCCAATTATCGTCGTTGGTCAGCGTAAACAGGTGCTGGTGAATGTCATCGATGCTGTCATCGGTCTTATCCAAGGCCAATGCCTGGTCAACGTCGTAGTCGATGAGCACCTGACGGGTTTCGTGCGTCATCTGTTCAGATACGGAGGCCATCTCGCGGAAGAACCCCTCCACGGGCTCTGGTAGTGCCTTGTTCGGGTGGCGACGCCGGGCAACGTTGGCAATATGCACACTCAATGCGCCCATGCGGGAGATGTCCTCGACAATGTAGAGGCCACTGACAATCTGTCGGAGATCACCAGCCACAGGAGCTTCGCGGGCCAACAGCTCGAAGGCTCGCTGCTCCGCATCCTGGCGCAGGTCCTCGAGAGAATCAATCTGGGAAAGAACTGTTTCAGCCGAGACCAAATCAGCCTCGAAGAGGGCCTTGTTCGCAAGCTTGTGCATGGAGCCAACTCGGTCACACATCACAATCAGGCTGTGAGCCAAGTTGTCCATTTGTTCTCGGTAGACAGTGCGCATGCGTTCCATAGTAGGCAATCCTCAACAACGTCGCGCGTTAGTGGGGAGCCCCCAATTACCCCTCGTAAAGTTATGTAAACACTCGCTCAGAACCGAAGCTTAGCCACCGGAGTGCATAATCTCCGCGCCCTCGGGCACGGTGTCGTCCTCCGGGTCGTCCAGCCAGCCCTCCGGCAAGACCACCTTTGCAGGGGACCCCTGTCGGCCGCGGGCGCCGTCGGCGTCCTCCGGGCGGGCGTGGGCGCTGGGGCCGTCGTAAAGCGGTGCGAGAATCTCGTCGAGCGTTGCCAGCGAATCGACGCGCGCAAGAGACTTCCGCACCTCACTGCCGGCAGGGTATCCCCGCAGGTACCAGGCAATGTGCTTGCGCAGGTCGCGGCAGCCCTTACGCTCGCCCTCGTGCTCCACGAGCAGTTCCGCGTGACGACGGATAATCCCCGCGACCTCACCAAATGTTGGTGCCGGCGGCACTTCTTCGCCACGCAGCTCGGCGGACAACTGCGCGAACAGCCACGGGCGGCCAAGGCAGCCGCGACCGACGACGACACCGTCGCAGCCGGTCTCGTCGAGCATTTTGCGGGCATCGGTGGAGGCGAAGATATCGCCGTTGCCAAGCACTGGGATATCGCTGAAGCCGGAGTCGACCATGTGCTCCTTCAGCCGCGCGATCTGCGACCAGTCAGCGTGGCCGGAGTAGCGCTGCGCTGCAGTGCGGGCGTGCAGAGCCACAGCCTGGGCGCCCATCTCGGCGGCGATGCGGCCGGCGTCGAGGTGCGTGTGGTGCTCGTCATCGATGCCGACGCGGAACTTCACGGTCACCGGGATGTCCGTGCCCTCCGTGGCCTTGACCGCTGCGGCGACGATGTTGCCGAAGAGGCGACGCTTATATGGCAGCGCCGAGCCGCCGCCCTTGCGGGTGACCTTTGGTACCGGGCAACCGAAGTTCATGTCGATGTGGTCGGCGAGGTTTTCGTCGACGATCATCTTCGCGGCCTCGTAGGTCCACTTCGGGTCAGTGGTGTAGAGCTGCAGGCTGCGGGGGTTCTCGTCGGGCGCGAAGGTGGTCATGTGCATGGTCTTTTCATTGCGTTCGACCAATGCGCGGGCGGTGACCATCTCGCAGACGTAGAGACCGGAGACCGTGCCTGTACGCTGCAGCTCCTGCTCGCGGCACAGCGTGCGGAATGCCACGTTGGTGATACCGGCCATCGGCGCGAGTACCACGGGGGAGGCGAGCTCAAAGGGGCCGATGTGCATGTGCGCGGACGTGGCATCGGCGGGTGTGGCGGCACTGAGTGGACTCGTGGAGGTATCTAACACGTACAGTATTGTGTCACGCTGAACTGCCGTTTTCGAATCTGTTTTATCTGGCAGATCGGATCGCCCCGGTTAGCGCTGCGTCCGCGGATGCCTGACGACGATCACCGTTCGGCGCCCCCTCCCACCGGGCAGGTCGGTGGTATTGCGGAGAATTTCCAGGATGTGACTCGACTCCTCGTCGAGGTGTTCAGTGGGCTCGTCGAGAAGCAAAATTGGCGCTGTGCTGACAAGCGCACGGGTGAGAATGAGCCTGCGTCGCTGACCACCCGAGAGACTGTCCGCGCCGCTGTCCAGAATCGTGTCCAGGCCGTCGGGTGCGGCATTGACCCAATTGCGCAGGCCCACGGCGTCCAGTACGGAGTAAATGTCCTCGTCGCTGACCTGCGGGTTACCAATAGAGATGTTGTCCCGCACCGTCGTGGCGAAGATATGCTCATCCTCGGCGACGAAGCGCACCAGGTCGCACTGCTCCGTGTTTACGTGGGGCTCTCCGGCACTTGCCGCACTGCGCCACAGCTCACGTCCGTCTCCGTCAATGATAGTCACCGTGCCCGCAACCGGCGGGATTTGTCCGGCGATTGTTTTCAGCAGCGTGGTCTTTCCGCTTCCCGACGGCGCCGTGATCTCCCGGTAGTCGCCAAAGGTGACCTCGAAGTTTTGCATCGGCAGTTGAGCTGGCTGGGCAGCGGGCCCTTCCGCAGTATTCGAGCTGTTGTCGTCGGGGTAGCCCACGATCAAGTCTTGAACCTGCAGAGTTGGCCGAACCGTCAGGTGGTTCTGAGCGAGCGGGGACGTGTGGATTGGCGCTGTGGGGACTGGGGCTGAGCGCATGGCATCCGCTTCCCCTGATTCACTCGCACTTGACGCGAGCGTCAGCAAGGCTTCCCTCGATTGCGCCAGTGTTTGCGCAGCAGCTGGCAGCGGACCAACCGACTCAAAAGCCGCCAGCGGCACCAGAACCAGAACCGTCAGCCACTCGGGAGAGTGCAGCAAACCGCCGCCAGCGCCCCCGGCCGAATCCGTCACTAACCACGACGCTACGACCACGGTCAGGACAGCGGTCAACACGCTAGCCGCGGTGCTCAGTGCGGAGGCGCGGGCATTTGCTCGACCTGCGGCGTCATCGATGGCCGCAACCGTTTTGCTGGAGGATGACGCGGCAGAGACTGCCTCATCCAACTGGCCGTGGATACGCAGGCCGGCGGCGTCGGAAAGCAGCGCTTCGACGGCAGCGGCATGCGACTGAAGCGCGGCCGCGCGACGCTGACTTGAGCGCGCAGTGGTGCGATACGTCAGGTAAGGAGCAACACCGCCGGCCAGAAGCAGTCCCACCGCCAGGAGAACCGCAGCGGCAGGCGAGAGTAGAGCCACAAAAATGACGGCGATGAGAGAGGTCATCAGCGCCACCAATGCGGGCACTATTGATCGCACGACGGCATCGGCAAGTGCGTCAATATTCGCCCCAAGCGCTGTGACAATATCGGAACGCTCACGCAGCGCCAGCGTACGGTCGGCCACGAAATGCTCCCATAGCTTCACGCGCGAGCGCTCGGCGGTGCGCAACGCCACATCGTGGGAGACCAACCGGTCGAGGTATCGAAACGCAGCTCGCGAAATACCCAGCGCGCGCACAGACGTCACCGCCAAGGTGATGTCCATCAGCGGTGGCATCTGCCAAGAACGCGTAATCAGCCACGCCGACACCACGGTCAGACTCAGCGCGGACAGCAGCGTGATGGTGCCCGCCAACACCGGCCAAACCAGGTCGCGGGGTTTCACCAGGCGACGAAGCGCTTGCAGAGTAGTCATCGCGACTGCACCTCCACCACGCCGTCGGCGGCCGCAATCAACAGCGGATCATGGCTGGTGGCAATCACTGTGGCTCCGCGCCGGGCACGTGCGTGCAGGAGCCTAATCACGGACTGCGCACTGTCGGCATCCAGGTGAGCTGTCGGTTCATCGAGGAGGACGAGGTCGCGGGTGTCGTCGGCAAGCTCGCGCCGAAGCGCCTCCCGCTGACGTTGCCCGAGCGAGCGCCGCGAATTGTCTCCCACCGTCGCTGCGTCCAACACTGGGCGCTGGGGCAGCCACGCGATGCGCCGCAGCAGATCCTGGTCACGGAGAATGCGCTGGCCGTCGCGAATAGTTACGGAGCCTTCCAACCCCTCGTGCACGATGCCGGCGACCGCAAGCAGCGCTGTCGTCTTGCCCACGCCGTTCGGCCCCGCCAGCACCGTCACCGTGCCCGGCCGCGCGATGGCGCTTAATTCACTTGGCCGCACGCCGTCTCGCCCCGGCGCGGAAAGACGTTCGAACACGACTGTGGGTGCGCTGGGGACACTGCTTGACGACGTTCCTTCGGCCGTTCCCTCCACAGTTTCAGAGATGGTGTCTGTGGAGTTTGGAGTCTGGCCAGCGTCCTTGTCTAACAGTTCCGTGACTTCGGTGGCAGCGACCACACCGTCCTGGGCGGCGTGGAATTTCTGGCCAACCTGGCGCACCGGGCCATAGATTTCTGGGGCGATGATGAGCACTGCCAGGCCGGTTGCCAGCGTCATGTGGCCTCCCAGAAGTCGGAAACCGATGCCGACGGCGATGAGGGCGATTGACAGGGTGGTGAGGAATTCCAGGACCGACGCGGATAGGAAAGCGATGCGCAGGACCTCCATGGTGGATTTCCGGTGGCGGGTCGACAGGCGCTTGATTTCCTCGCTGGGGGTGTCGGCCATGTTGTGCGCTTTGAGCGTTGGCAGGCCGATGACCAGGTCGAGAATCTGACCACGCACCGTGCCGATGTCGGCCAGACGGCGTTCTGTGCGGCCCTCAGTGAGGCGACCTACCAGCCACATGAACAGCGGAATAAGAGGCAGCGTGACAACCGCGATGGCAACCGATGGGAGGTCCAACCATGCGACTGCGACCAATGCCATCGGGGTAGCCAGCGCTGCGGCCACCAGTGCGGGGAGGAAGTCCGCCACGTAGACGGCCACACCATCGAGCCCGACCGAAAGCAATGCGCGCCAGTGCGCGGTGTCGACAGTGCGAGGATCGCGCAGAGCCAGGGCTCGCAGTGCCCGGCTGCGCAGGTCTGTGGCCACGCGTGCACCCGCAGATTGGCCGAAACGCACGAGCGCGTAGGAGCAGGCCACCCGAACGAGTACAGCGGCCGTGGCTATCAGCGCGAATAATGTCCAATTAGGAGTTGCCTCACCCAGAACCTGCGCCGTAATAGTGCCGATCGCCAGCCCCAACGCGATTGTGGCACCTGTGCTCGCGGCGGTCAGTGCGCCCGCGAAAATGACCCAACGCCAGGCTGGGGCCGACAGCTTGAATAGTTTCGGATCGACAGGTGCCACTTTTTAGAAACTAACCTCCAACGGACGGTCTACTGCGAGACCTTACGTTCAGCCATCAACCGCTTGCGGAATACCCAGTATGTCCACGCCTGGTAGGCAATCACCAGTGGGGTAATCACCAGCGCGGTCCAGGTCATGATTTTCAGCGTGTAAGGGTTAGAGGCGGAATTCCAGATATCGAGGGAAACGCCGTCGGCAAGCGTCGTCGGCATCAGATACGGGTACATGGCGCCGAAGACAACGGTGGTGACGGCGACTACGGTGACCGCGGTTGCGGAAAAAGCGATGCCATCGCGGTTGCCTACGGTTGCGGAGATGGCAATGACCAACCCCGCGACGGCGATGACGACAACAGCCCACAGCCAGGTCTTTCCGTAGCCCAGCTGTGTCCAGATGAGGAACACGCCGCCAAATATCAGCGCCGACAGTGCCGGAATTCGAGCGGCGTTGCCGACCTCGTCGCGTAGCTTGCCGGCGGTCTTCAGCCGCAGGAACGTAACTGCGTGAAGAGCGAACACAGCCGCAAACGCAATCCCGCCGACCAGGGCGTACGGGTTCAGCAACCCGAGCAGGGTACTAAAGCCGGAGTCCAAGTTCTTGTCGGCATTCAGCGGGACACCACGCACCAGGTTCGCGACCGCTACGCCCCACAGAATCGGCGGCAACCAGGAGCCGAAGATGATTGCGCGGTCGCACCAGGCGCGCCAGTGCTCATCGTTGACTTTGAAGCGCCATTCCAGCCCGACGATACGGACAATCAACGCCACCAGAATCAGGAAGAGCGGCAGGTAGAAGCCGGAAAACATAGACGCATACCATTCCGGAAACGCCGCGAAGAGCGCGCCGCCAGCGGTAATTAGCCACACTTCGTTGCCGTCCCATACCGGCCCGATAGTTCCGAGCATCGCTTTACGACGCGGTTCATCGCGGCCAACGAACGGCAGCAGCATTCCGACGCCGAAGTCAAAGCCCTCGAGAAGGAAGTAGCCGGCGAACAGGAACGCGATCAGGACAAACCACAAAACGGGAAGATCTAATCCGAACATGTCAGAGATACATCCTTATCTACTTTGTGTCCTCAGTCGCGGAGACTTCGGAGTCGGGGCTGGCAGCGGACTGGGCATGGACCTTGTTGAATCGAACCGGAGACGAGATGATCGCGCCCAGATTGGTAGCGATTGGTGACGACGGGCCAGCGTGCTCGGGGTCATTGCCGATGGCGTTGATAGCCTCAGCGGATTCGGTCGGAGGTCCGGCAATAACTGCGCGGCGAATCAACCAGAACCACACCACTGCCAAAATCAGGTAGAGCAGGGTAAAGCCCACCAGGGTGATAATCACCGTGGCCGGTGCGTGGTCGGACACACCCATATCGACGGTCATGCGAATCAGCTCGGTGCGCGGGTCGCCCGCGTGATCCGGGTTCGGGTGCACAATCCAGGGCTGACGGCCCATCTCCGTAAAGATCCAGCCAGCGCTGCTGGCCAAGAACGGGAACGGAATCGCGAGGATACTGCAAGCGGCGAAAATGCGGGCTCGCTTGCCCGTCGGCACGCGCCCCTTGCGAGTAAATAGCCAAGCGAAAAACGCGATAGCCAGAGAACCGACCATGAGCCCAATCATGGCGCGGAAAGACCAGTATGTGACGAACAGATTCGGAGAGTAATTGCCTGGGCCGAAGACCGCCTCAGCTTTTTCTTGCAGGTCCTGCACGCCCTGGAGCGTGACGCCACTGAACTTGCCCTCGGCCAGGAAAGGCAGCACCCATGGCACCTCGATGAGATGCAGCACCGAGTCGCAATTGTTGTGCGTACCGACGGTCAGAACCGAGAACATTGGATCTGTCTGCGTGTGGCACAGGGACTCGGCCGATGCCATCTTCATCGGCTGCTGCTCGAACATAAGCTTGGCCTGGATATCGCCGGTGATAAACACCGCCAGCGAGCTGAGCACAGTTGTCCAGAGCCCGACCTTCATGGACTTGCGGAACGTCCGCTCGTGGACACTATCGCGCTGACCACCACGGCGGCTCTGAACCAGCCACCAGCCACTGACACCGACAACGAGCGTGCCGGCGGTAAGGAAAGAGCTGGCTACGGCATGCGGGAAAGCTGCTAGGGCGGTCGAGTTCGTCAGCAATGCGCCAAAGTCTGTCAGCTCTGCGCGGCCGGTTTCCGGGTTGTAGACCGCACCCACAGGATGCTGCATGAACGAATTGGCGACGATGATGAAATACGCCGAGATATTCACCGCAATGGCGACAATCCAAATCGAGAGCGTGTGCATCCAGGTGGGGATACGCCCCCAGCCGAAAATCCATAGGCCCAGGAAGGTGGATTCCAGGAAGAACGCGATGAGTCCTTCAAGAGCCAGCGGGCCGCCGAAGACATCACCGATCATGCGGGAGTACTCCGACCAGTTCATACCGAACTGGAATTCCTGGACGATACCCGTGGCTACGCCCATGGCGAAGTTAATAATGAAGATGGTGCCGAAAAATCGTGTCGCTCGGTACCAGAGGTCATTTTTCGTCGTGGCCCACAGTGTCTGCATGAGCGCGACGAGCGGAGCTAGACCAATTGTCAGCGGGACAAAAATGAAGTGGTAGACGGTGGTTATGCCAAATTGCCAACGAGATATATCGACGACATCCATGTTTCCTCGACTGAAAAAAGTAGACATAAACGATGCGTGTACTCCGACGGATTTGTCGAAGCCTGCATCAAGTGTCCGCAGTATTCCTGCTTATTAATTCAGTCGGACAGGAGGGGTAAAAAGTTCCGGGGCGTGAACTTATCGACGCGGGCAGGGCAAAACTCGCGGAGGGCAATTATTAAAAACAAGCGCGTAATTGCTAGGCTATTTTGTTGCGCGGGCCTTTAGCTCAGCTGGTAGAGCTACGGACTTTTAATCCGCAGGTCGCGGGTTCGAGCCCCGCAGGGCCCACAAGCACGCAAAACCCCAGGTTATTAACGGCCTGGGGTTTTGTCGTATCTTGCCTGCATTTGCTCTCCGCGGTACCTATTTTTCCCGCTTGTGGTAGCCCATCCGTGGCTTGAAGCCCGCCGGGTGCTTGAGCTGCGCCACTGCATCGGCGACTATCAAGCGGAAGCGTGGCTTCATCGGTGGCATCTGTGAGATCTGGAACCATCCGACATCAGTGGATTCATCATCAGCGACATAGGGGACGTCGTCGCCAACAACACTGCAGCGCATGGAGATATCCAGATATGAGGCAACATCGCCGTTGAGGTGTTCGATAGGGCCAACGGCGCCAGTGCCAAGCAGGGCCTCAACTGTGACATCGAGTCCCGTTTCTTCCTTTACCTCTCGCACGGCGGCGTCGTGAGGCTGCTCGTCCGGGTCGATAATTCCGGTGACTGGGGTCCATTCACCATTATCGGAGCGACGAACCAGCAAGACCTCGGGCAAGGCGTACATCGGTGCATTCGGCGGAACATCGCGAATGACGATAGCCGTGACACCGGGGAGCCAGAGCGGAGCGTGGCCCACTTTTTCGCGGAGCTGAACAATGAAATCCGGAATTGCCATAGTTGCGAGCTTATCTGAGTACTAGTAGCGTCCGCGGAAATAGTAAGAAACTCCAGTTCAACCGTAGATTTTGGGAAAAGGGTACTTATCCTCTATAGTTCTTTACGTTGCTAAGAGCGCGCGCAATTGCAATGTTCATACACTGCAGATGTACGCGGAATATGCCATTGAGTGGCCAACTCTTTGCAGCGTTAAGTCGGGCTCCCATCGTCTAGAGGCCTAGGACTCCGCCCTTTCACGGCGGCAACACGGGTTCGAATCCCGTTGGGAGTACCACTAAAAATCATGATGGCCCTGTGGCGCAGTTGGTTAGCGCGCCGCCCTGTCACGGCGGAGGTCGCGGGTTCAAGTCCCGTCAGGGTCGCAATTCTAAACGCCAGTTCCGGTTGGAGCTGGCGTTTTTTGCTTTTGGTTAGTGGTGGGTTAAGTAAAGAAAAGTGTGTCTTTTCCGGGCGTGTTGCGGTTATTTGATCCAGCCTTTTTGGATGCCGAGGTTGTGTTGGTAGCTGGTGTCGATGGCGGTGTCGTATTCTGCTGGTGCACCGATGTCATTGGTAGTGGCTGTGGTGTTGTGGGTGATCAGGTCTGTTGCTGTGGAAAGTGCGTCTTGACCCCATCGTTGGTCCCTGGCGATCTTGACCGGATCGTCAGGGACTTCTGTATGTAGATACAGCCACCAATCCATCACTGTGCGTTGATGCGGTAGTGATAGTCCGCGGTGTCTGCGGGCTAGTTCTTTTATGGGGGCGTTGATGCCACCTTCGAGGCTGTTTGTTGTTGCTGCAAGGTTGTCGGGGTCGATGGTTGTTGGTGGGGGTTGCAGGTAGGTAAACAGCAGGTCTCTGCGGTGCAGAGATAGCAATGATTGATAGGCCGCTCGGACGCGTTGGTGGGTGTAGACCTTGGTGTAGGCGCCGGTAACGGGGTCTTTGATGGTGGTTTTCTCGTTCATCCATTCCCGGTAGGTGTGGTCGAATTCGTGCAGGTGGGCGACCCATGTGGATGCTTGGTCAAGGTCGGTGATGCGAGTGAGTTTCAGGGCTAGGCGGTAGAGGGTTTTGCCGGCATCGGTGCGGGGGTTGCTGGTGGTGTGGCGGCAGACTGTTCGTTGGGCGTGGACGAGGCAGCGTTGGATGCGTGTTGTTGGCCAGCAGTGGTGGATGGCTGATTGGGCACCTTGTCCGCCGTCTGTGACTGCGATTAGTGGTGCGGCAATGGGGCGTAGGAGTTCGGTGTAGGCGGCGGTGGTTTCGTGTCTGGCCCAGGTCCAGTTGATGACGTGGGTTTTACTGGCTGCGATCAGGAGGCATCCGGACTTTAGATAGGTCGCGTCGAGGAAGATTTGGTCATGGATGCGGAATGAGTCGATGGTGGGTGTGGGGATGATCCACCAGCACCATCGGAATCGGTGGTGCATGGTTTGCCTGGTTACGCCATGGTGTGCGGCGAAGGTGGTTAGAGATTGGGTGCCGGTGGCCCATTGGATGAACAAAGCCATGGTGGCGGTGTTTTTGTTGTGGGTTTGGGTGTTGCGGGTAAAGGAGTGTCCGCAGTGGGTGCAGCGCCAACGGGTGGTTGATTTGCTGGTGGTGCCGTTTTTCTTTGTGTTGTTGCCGCATAGTGGGCAGCTGGGGCGGTTGGTGGTCATCCTTTAATCCAACCGGTGTGCGGTTAGCACAAATGTGGCCGGAGGTGCGGGATGGTGTGGGTAATAGCTTTCGGGGAGCTATTCTTTGGTGATTTGTGGTGTGTGGTCTGGGGTTATGGTGGCATGCGGACACACTTTTCTTTACTTAACCC